>CAYPWA010000149.1:0-4139 GCA_964414325.1 uncultured Sulfurovum sp.
AGTGCATCGGCATCGAAGCGGGCGGCGAAGGACTCGACTGTCGTCACGGCTGTTCACTCGAAAAAGGAAGCCCCGGTGTGCTCCACGGACAGCTCAGCTACCTGCTGCAGGATGAGGACGGACAGATACAAGAGGCGCACTCCATCTCCGCAGGGCTTGACTACCCCGGTATCGGTCCCGAACATGCCTACCTAAAAGACCACGGCATCGCCTCTTACGACCACATCACCGACGATGAGGCGCTTGATGCCTTTGTGTGGCTTAGCCAAAAAGAGGGCATCATCCCCGCATTCGAGAGCTCACACGCCGTCGCCTATCTTAAGAAGATGAAGCCCGAAGAGGTCAAAGACAAACTCATCCTCGTCAACCTCTCCGGACGCGGAGACAAAGATATGATGCAGGCGAAGGATATCTTGGCGGAGCAGTTCGCGTAAACTCTTTCCTCGCTATACTATTTTCTTTCCACATCGTGGGAAGAAATGAGTTCTCAACTTATTACCTCACAAGTGTGATATTTCCGATACAATCTTCCGCTAAAATACCGTATATCATATCTATAAAGGGAGATACTATGAGTAGAAACATGAACATCCTCGATGCACTGGCCATCGCACTGACCGTTTCAATCTTCGCCTCTATGGCCTACTACGTGATCAAGTTCTAAGATCATTCACCCCAAAGCATCTCTCTTGTCCTTCGAGATGCTTCTTTCTATCCAAACGATATATTCTCCATTATCTAACTTTTGCTATACTCTATCACTTCAAAATAAACCATCATAAGGAAACGCATGAATTTCAATATCACTACAACACCCATCAAGGATATCAACGCCGATATAGAGATTGTCATTGTCATCGACGGTGATCTGAAACACCCTTCCGTCAAGGATAGAAAACTGCTCAAAAAAGCAGGCTTCAAAGGTACACAGAACGAGCTGTGCCACCTGGTAGGCAAAGCGCGCATCTATGTGGGGGCAAAAGATCTCAAAGGTGAAGCGATCCGTCCTGCCGTTGCAACGGCGATCCGTTCGCTCATCGGTAAAAAAGGCTACAAAACACTCAAGATCGCTACCTACCTCAGCCATCCGCGCTGCACCGCCTCTCTCAGAGCGATGGTGGAGGGGCTGGTACTGGGAAGTTACGCCTTTACCAAATACAAGAGCCAAAAAGCGAAGTGCCCCGTCAAGACCGTAGAGATCTCTCTGGAGGGGTATGAAGCACACGAGATCACTCTGGAGAGTGCCGCCCGTGCGGTGCACAACGGAGAGATCGCGGCGAGTGCGACCAACTTCACCCGCAACATTGTCAACACCCCGCCTGATGACTTCTACCCGGAGACCATGGCGAAAAAAGCGAAAAGACTGGCAAAAAAGGCGGGCCTTGGATGTGAGATCCTCGATGTCAAAAAGCTGGAGAAGGAGAAGATGCATACCCTCCTTGCCGTCGCGCGTGCCTCTCGTCACGACCCCTGTGTGGTACACCTCTCCCACACACCCAAGAACCCCAAAGCGGTTATCTCTCTGGTGGGCAAGGGACTTACCTACGATAGCGGCGGACTGAGTCTCAAGCCCGGCGACTATATGGTCACCATGAAAGCGGACAAATCGGGGGCATCTGCGGTGATCGGCATCATGAAAGCGATCGCGGAGATGGATCTTCCCATTGAGGTACACGGATTTTTAGGCATGGTTGAAAATATGATCGGCGGAGATGCCTATAAACCCGATGATGTCCTCAGAGCCAAGAACGGCAAGACCATCGAGGTGCGCAACACTGATGCCGAAGGGCGTCTGGTGCTTGCCGATGTGCTTTGCTACGCGCAACAGGAAGTCAAGGCTGACTATCTTTTTGACTTTGCGACACTTACGGGTGCTTGTGTCGTCGGTGTGGGACACTACACCTCGGGAGTGATGGGCTTCAACGATGAGCTCAAAACGATGGTTAAAGAGCAGGCGAAGATCGCCGGAGAGCTGGTCACGCCGCTGGACTTCAACGACTACCTCAAAAAGACCATCAAGAGTGATATCGCCGATGTCTGCAATATCTCCAATACCCGATACGGCGGTGCCATTACCGCCGGACAGTTCCTCAGCGAGTTCATCGACGAGGATCACAAAGAGAAGTGGGCGCACATCGACATCGCCGGACCAGCATTTGTCGAGCATATTTGGGGTGAGAACCCAAGCGGCGCTTCAGGTGCGGGGGTACGTATGATGCTCCGACTCATCGAAAAACTTGCACGAGGACATGAGGGGCATTGAGTCTCTCATTTTATACAAAGGAAATTCCGACCTCGTATCCATCCATACTATCATACATGGTACTGATCATCACGAGCATCCGTATTGGACACCGCAAAGAGGTCTACTAGAGATCCACACGCAAATGACACACCATCACTTCCTGAGAAAGAAGATCGGCAATGGTGTCTCTGGCGTTGATGACGGTGGTGATCCCCATCTCTTTGTAGACACGCTCTTCAACCTCGTTGTTGACCTTGACGATACTCTTGACGCGATCACTGAAAGAGGCGATATTCTCACAGATAAGACGTCGTTGGAGTTCATTTTCGATGGTTACGACGATCGAGGCGGAACGATCGACATTGAAATGCTCCAGTACCATCTTCTGTGCCGCATTGGCAAGGAAGATCGCCTCTTCTCCCTCCGCCAGTACCGCATCGACCACGCGTACGTCATGTTCGAGTACCACATAAAGCATATTGTGTTCACGGAGTGTCTTGACCACCTTCTGCCCTATCGGACCGTAGCCGCAGACGATCACATGGTCACGGTATCCCGTACCTACAATCGCTCTGTCCCGAAGCAGTTCGGGTTCACTGGTAAAGGTGTCGGCAAGTCTTTTGATATTGCGCAGGACAAAGGGGGTGATTATCATCGAGAGGATCACAGTGATGATGAGTATCTGATTGAGCTCGGAGGAGATCAGCCCGTTGGAGCGTGCCAATGCGAAGACCGCCAGTGCGAACTCTCCTACCTGAAAGAGTGCCAGCGAAGTCTTCAGTGCCGTACGTGTCTGTACGAAACGGCGTAGTATCACGAAAATCAACAATGCCTTAAGCAGCATGATCGCCACAAGTAGTCCGACAATGTAATGGATGTAGTCCACAATCGCATGCCAGTCGATAAGCATCCCTATGGTGACGAAAAAGACCCCCAGCAGGATATCTCGGAAAGGGATGAGATCCGCTTCGATACGGTAGCGGTATTTGGTCTCCGAGAGCAGCATCCCTGCCAAAAATGCCCCCAGAGAGTAGGTAAAGCCCATCACCTCGGCAAAATAGGAGGCACTGATGACCCCAAGGAGTACCGCTACCAGAAAGATCTCCTCCGACTCACTCGACATGATCCAGTCGAAAAAACGCTCGATGAAATACTTGCCGATCACAAAGAGTACCGCAAAGATGATCGCCGCACCTCCCAGCGTCTCCAAAAGCATCGTACCCATAGAGTTGGTCGTGGAGGTGAAGAAAGAGACCATCAGCAAGATGGGGATGACCGCCAGATCCTGAAAAAGGAGTATCCCCAAAGCGACACGTCCGTAGCCTGAGTGGATATCATGACTTTCATTGAGGATCTTAAGCACAATCGCCGTTGAGGAGAGCGCCAGTGCAAAGCCTACGACAATGGCGCTTTTGCTCTCAAGACCGAACAGAAAATACCCAAGCAGCGTAAAGAGCAGACCGCTTAAGCCCACCTGCATCCCGCCATAGACAAAGACCTCTCGCTTCATGCTTTTAAGGTGTGCAAGCGAGAATTCTAGTCCGATCGTGAACATCAGAAAGACGATCCCAAACTCCGCCAGGTGCATCAGGAATGTTTTGGACTCCTCTGCAAAATGGAAGACCGAAGAGATTGCAAAGCCCGCCAAAACATATCCGATCACCGTAGGGATCTCATAGCGCTTCAGGATCACATTGAGTATGGTGGAGATGGCGATCGTGACAATCAGTATGAGCAGTGCGTGATCCATAAATACCTCCATAAGTGTTTGCGCCATTATACCACATCCCCTAACCCTCTCTTCACCAAGATTTCGATAAAATCACACAAACTTAAACCGAAGGAATACCATGGGACTAGGCATAGGACTCGTAGGACTGCCAAACGTAGGCAA
>CAYPWA010000150.1:0-4118 GCA_964414325.1 uncultured Sulfurovum sp.
ACGATCTGGACGGTACGATCGAGAAGGAGTCCATCCAGTCCGCTGCGGGTGCCGCCTCCGCACACGGCATGAATCTCGATGATTTCGTGGCGATGATCAAAAATGCCGGTTTTACTCCTGTCGAGAGAGACAGCCTCTACAACGAACTGAAGGTCTATTGAGGTTTACAGGTATCCAGACTAAGTTAAGCCTTAAATGTGGAGATAGACTTTCAAACGATTTTTTGTTATGCTTTTGAATGTTAGAGATACTAAAATTGGAGAAGAACAATGAAAAGACCCATAATACTTTTGCTCATGACAGCCATAGCCGGATGGATGCTTTCAGGATGTGCAGAGGATAATTATAATGCAGGATACATAGGTACTAACAGTTATGAAAGTTATGACCATCGGATGGATAGGGCAGCACAGGATGCGATGAAAGATGCGGCAGGGCAGCTTAGTGCGCAAGATATCAAAAACCTAAATAGTCTCAAATAATAGAAATTGAGACTTAGTAGGATATAATTCCTTTTATCAAGGTATTTCCCCATACAGGAGAGAGTGAACGATGGTATTGATGATCGACAACTACGACAGTTTCACCTACAATGTCGTACAGTATTGTAAAGAGCTGGGTGCTGATCTGAAGGTGATCCGAAATGACGAGATGAGTATCGAGGAGATCAAAGCACTCAACCCGGAGAAGATCATCCTCTCTCCCGGGCCCTCCACTCCCGATGATGCGGGGGTGACGCTGGATGTCATCCGAGAGTTTTCCGATACGACACCCATCTTCGGTATCTGTCTGGGACATCAGAGTATTGCACAGGCGTTCGGTGGAGAGGTGATCCGTGCCAAGCAGATGATGCATGGCAAGACCTCACAGGTAGCGGTGGATGCCGATACGCCGATCTTCAAGGATCTGCCCAAAGAGTTCCGTGCGACGCGTTATCACTCTCTGACAGTCAACAAAGAGAATCTGCCGGAGCATATCATCGCGACTTCACACAGCAAAGATGACGGAGAGATCATGTCTCTTCAGATCAAAGACAAACCGGTTTACGGTGTGCAGTTCCATCCCGAGTCGATCATGAGCGAATACGGGCATGAAATGCTTGAGAACTTCTTGCAACTCTAAATAGGCAAAAGCAGAGAAAATGACAAAAACACACTTTCTCTGGGCACTCTTTCTTTATGTGGTCGCCTCTTTTGTACTTGCCGCTACGACCCCTATCACACCCCATGAAGCACACAACCTCTACACCCAATCCAACCTTGTTTCTCTGTTGATGCAGTGGGGAAGTACGCTTGTTCCCGGTTTTTTGGGACTACGTATTTTCTTTTTGATGTTTGCCTTTTTGAGCCTGCGTATTTTCTATGAACTGAGCCAACGTTATTTCAAAAACCGAGAAGATGTTTATCTCTCCACAACGCTGTTTATGTTTTTGCCAGGTATTCTGACGGCGACGACATTGGCAAACGTCGGTATCATCGTTCTTATGCTGGTATTGCTTTTTGTGCTACTGTATGAGCGAAAGCAGTATTGGTTACTCCCTTTGATTATGCTGGTGCTTTTTTTCATCCATGAGGCATCTATCATCTTTTTTACGGCACTCTTTTTCTACGGTTTGACACACAGAGACAAGCCGTTGACCATCCTCTCTGCTGCCTTTATCATTGCGTTTGTCTATCTTGCCAAAGGGATCGAGATAGGCGGACGCCCGAGTGGACATTTCCTTGAGATCTTCGGGCTTTATGCCGCCGTATTCTCCCCGCTTCTCTTTCTCTATTTTTTCTATACCATGTACCGTATCCTGTTGCGGGAGAGAAAGAGTATGATGTGGTATATCTCTTTTACCGCTTTGGCAGTCTCTCTGCTGCTCTCTTTGCGACAACGTGTCTATATTACCGACTTCGCCCCCTATGTGATGATCTCTACAATTGCAATGGTCGACATCTTCATGCGTAGTCTGCGAGTACGTCTGCCGGTGTTTCGCAAACGCTATCTACGGGCTTTCTATGTTGTGATGGCGTCACTTTTTATCTCTTCAGGAGCGATCCTTTTTCACCGACCGCTCTACTATCTCTCCAAGCACAAAGAGCAACACTTCGCATCCCGTATCTATCAGCCTTATGATCTGGCACAGAGACTACATGCTAAAGGGGTTTCCTGTTACGATGCGAAAGGCAGAAGAGCACTGCAGCTTCGCTACTACGGGATTGGTTCTTGTTCATACACTGACATGCCCTGAAAACTGTTTCCAAAATACACAATATTTAGACTTTTCTTATCGTTTTGATTAGCGAAACGAAACTTAAAACAACTGCATGCTACACTTTAGGGAACAAAATTAAAGGAGAACTTGATGGCTCAAAAAGCGATTAGAGAGTATGATGCCAAGTCGATCTTGGCAAGACACTGGGATGTTTACTTCCCGAACTTCAACTACCCGTATCAGACGATACTGGTACAAACCGGTGATGAACTCAGAGAGGCTGCAAAGACAACCCATCCTTGGTTAGCAGAGAAACCTCTCGTTGCAAAGCCGGATATGCTTTTTGGTAAAAGAGGAAAGAACGGACTTGTTCTTTTCAAGGTGAACAAACCGGGTGATGTCACACTCGAGGATGCCGCAAAGTGGATCGATGAAAAAAGAGCCGAAAAACAGAAGGTCTACTTCTCATTCGACGGAGATACACCTACGGGGGAACCTTCAGAGGACTACCTGACACACTTTATCGTTGAGCCGTTCACACCGCATGAGCAGAAAGAAGAGTACTATATCTCTGCTACTGTTGTCGGTGACGAAGATGTTCTCTATATGTCCGCGGAGGGTGGTATGGAAGTCGAAGAGGGATGGGACGAGAAAGTGACTGAGGTCGCGTTCCCCATCACTGCGACAGAAGAGGAGATCGAAGCAAAGATCAGAGCCAATGTCCCCGCAGATGTGGAAGAGGGTGACAAAGAAGCGTTCGCTGAGTTCGCTATCGGGTTCTTCAAAGCATACAGAGAACTCAACTTCGCATACCTTGAGATCAACCCGTTCGTGCTTCAGGGACAGAATGTCGAACTGCTTGACATGGTTGCCAAGCTTGACGATACTGCCGGTTTCATGATGGTCGATCACTGGGGTGACATCGAGTATCCTACCGCATTCGGTATGGAAGCGAAGTCTCCCGAAGTAGAAGCGATCGAAGAAGCGGATGCCAAGACCGGTGCATCGCTCAAACTGACGCTTCTTAAGCCGGAAGCACGTATCTGGACCATGGTTGCCGGTGGTGGTGCATCGGTTGTCTATGCAGATACGATCGCAGACTTTGCAGGTATCGATGATCTGGCGAACTACGGAGAGTACTCCGGTGGACCGACTACAGGAGAGACCAAGTTCTATGCCGAGACGATCCTTGATTTGATGACCAGAGAGAAAGACCCCAAAGGACGTGACAAGATCCTTATCATCGGTGGTGCAATCGCAAACTTCACTGATGTTGCCAAAACATTTACCGGTATTATTCAGGCGTTCGAAGAATATGCGGACAAGATGAAAGAGACAGGGATCAGAGTCTATGTAAGACGTGGTGGACCAAACTATGAGAAGGGTCTCAAAGATATCAAAGAAGCTGCGGACAGACTGGAGATTCCGATCGAAGTATACGGACCGGAGACCCACGTAACCGATATCGTACGTATGGCACTAGAAGAGAAGTAGGGAGAAAAGAATGTCAAAACTATTTACTAAAGATACACAAGCAATTTTTTGGAACAACAACAAGACTGCGATCCAGAGAATGCTGGATTATGACTATGTGATCAAAAGAGAGAAGCCTTCCGTCGCGGCGATCGTCGCTCCGACAAGCTCCAACAAGTTCGAGAAGTTTTTCTGGGGTGGTGATGAGGTGATGATTCCACTCTACAAGAGTACAGAAGAGGCGAAAAAAGCACAGCCTCAGGCAGATGTACTGCTCAACTTTGCTTCTTTCAGAACGGCATACAATGTTACTATGGAAGCATTGGAGATCGGTGGTTTCAGAACCATTATGATCACAGCGGAAGGTATCCCTGAAAGACTTGCTCGCGGTATGAATGCAAAAGCGAGAGAACTTGGCGTGACAGTGATCGGGCCGGCTACGGTC
>CAYPWA010000151.1:0-4101 GCA_964414325.1 uncultured Sulfurovum sp.
GCCCTCATCGCCCCACTGGAGCCCTACGATCAAATCTGCTTTACTCATAAACTATCTGTCCTTCTTCATTTTACTTACAATACACGCATCCGTATAGAGCGCAAAACCCGCTGCTTCCACACCGTCTATCGTGTAGGTTCCCCCTGTCGCAAGAAGCGCATTCTCCTCGAACATACGGAATGTCAACGAGTCGTAATAGCGCATCTTCGCATAAAAGAGCGGCGAGATCACCATCTTGGGATAGGCTACCTTGCTTGTGAGCGCCTTGATCTTCTCAAGCTCTGCGGCGATGTCTTCAGGGAAGAAGCTCAGATCTTCCAGATCCTCCACACTGTTCAGTCTCACCAGCGGCTCGATCCACGGTAGATCACTCTCAAGGATCTTCTCTACCTGCATCGCTTTGAGCACGTCAAGGGAAACACCATATTTCTCGTTCAACAGATGCGGGATGCGGATATTGGCGATCTGCAAGATAGGCGCAAGTCCCATCTCCTCAAGAAGAGAGATCCCTGTCGCAACGATCTGTGTGAAATCCCCATCGATCACCTCCGCACCGATCTGATACTGCTCAACGGTAGGGAAACTCACGGTAGGCTGGATATAGAACCACTTCTTCGATTCGGTCGAACGCCCAAGACGCTTAGTGACGATACGCACCACGTCGGCGGTAGAATCTGCTCTGAGCGTCACCTCATGGTTTTGCTCGTCATTGAGACGCACCAGCGGTTTGAGATCGTCAAAACTCTCGTGCTGATGGTAAGAAAAAAGCGGTGTGACGATCTCTTCAAATCCAAGTGCTTCCAGCTTCTGTGCACAGAGAGTCTCGATCTGGCGCTTGACTTTCGCGCTCTTGCCGAAGTAGAGTTTCGATCCGCTGGGGATTTCGTGTTCAAATATCATTTGTTCTCTTTTGTCAGGATACTTTTGAAGTACTCTTCGTTGAAGACACGTGATGCGGTGCCGTCGTAGGCTCTGCGTCCCAGCTTCGCCAGTGCCAGCTCCACCGCATTGACCACCCAGACCATCTCATAGGGTTCGATCAGACCCATCTGGTTGATACGGAAGATCTTCCCTTTGAGGTGATCCTGTCCCCCTGCAACATTGACCCCGAAATCGGACTTGAGCAGATTACGGATCTCTTTGGCGTGTTCATCATCTATGGTAGTCATAGAACGCGCCGGTGATTTCGGATAAGAGTGCAGTCCGATCGCCTGCAGCGCAAAACGTGTCGCTTTGGCACGACGCGCGGTATCACAGTAGAGCTTGCCAAGTCCCTCACCCTCTTTAATCTGCTTGAGGATAGCACCCAGACCGATGATCAGTGTGGTCGCCGCCGTATATGCCGTAGTGTTTTGACGCTGTTTTTTGATTTCGGAGGCGAGGTTAAGATAGTACCCTCTCCCCTCTCCGATCTTCTCTACGCCTGCATTGCTCAGCCCAAGGATGGCAAGCCCCGGAGGCAGCATCAACGCCTTCTGGCTTCCCGCTATCAATGCGTCAATGTGTGTCACGTCGATACGCTCTACACCCACTGCGGTGATCCCGTCTGCGATGATCATCACCTCGGGTCTGATCTCCTTGACCGCTTTAGCGATCTCTTCAACTGGGTGGCGCAATCCGCCTGCCGATTCGCTGATCTGAATGGCGATCGCATCCACAGAGGGATTGGCGTGGAGTGCTTCAAGCACCTCTTCTACCGTAGCGGGGGTATCCCACTCGTGCTTGATCTCGACATTGTTCAGTCCGTGCGCTTTGGCGATCTTGCCAAAACGCTCGCCAAACTTTCCGGCATTGATACTCAGCAGCGTATCGTGACAGAGATTGATCACTGCCGCTTCCATTGCGCCTGTCCCTGTGGAGGCAAGCATCACCACCTCATCGGTCGCCATCAGCTCGAACAACAGCTCTCTTGTCTCTTTGAAAATCGCTTCAAACTCCGGTGTACGGTGGTGTAGTGTGGGTGCTGCCATCGCAAGTCTGACAGATTCGGGTACAGGGGTGGGTCCTGGGGTAAAAAGTAGCATATCTAAACCTCGCTGTCGCCGTCTAAGGCGACGGCGGAATTGATGGGATTATACCCAAAAGGAGGTTAGAATCTGCTAATCAAGTGTAGCCGTCTGCTGTCCAATCTCTTTGTAACGGGCGTAGTAGTGTTCCACAAATGCCTCCACCTCTTCACTCACAGGCAGAAAGACACCATCGATCTTTTGGGCATAGCGATAGAGATAGCTACTTGCATCCTCTTTGTTCAGATAGGTCTGTGCCAGTTGCTCATACGCGGCGATATAGGCTTCTTTCATCGCATCATACTTTGTATAGTCGATACGGATCTCTTCGTCATAGCGCACGATCTTTGAACCAAAAAGAATCTCCAGATGGATCAAGCCCTCACAGTAATATGGCAGCACTTCACCTACTTCCCGCCACGCCATCAACCCTACCGCACGAGAGACAAGGTCATCGACAATATGGGTTTTAAGCGCCTCTTTTTCACGGTGGAAAAACGCCATCAGTCCACCGGTGGTGGCTTTGAACTCTTCGATATTCTTGAACTGCCCCGTAGCATTCATCGCCGTTTCGGTGTCGGAGTCTATCCAGAGGATATGCCCGTACTCGTGTCCGATGGTAGAGATGTCGTAAAGCTCGTGCCAGAGTGAGGGCTCCTCTTCTGCCAAGGTACGTTGCTTTTTGACGAAATCCTCTCCCATCGTCTCCACACTTAGCTTCATTACCGGCTTGGATTTTTTGCTCTCCAGCACAAAATCGGCATAGGCGAAGATCTTCTTGCCAAGTTCCACCGAGACCTGCTCGTCATTGGGCACCACCTGTGCGGAGAAGAGCCCGTTAAACTCCGCTGCGTAGTAAAGCATCGGCTGACCGATATAGAGCTGGGTACGATCGACCTGTAGCAGATTCTTGCTTATGGTATGCAGTGCCTCTTCTCCAAACTTCTGTGCCGTCTCATAGGCAAAGAGCTTGATATTCTCACGGGTGTGTGAGCCCTCCTGAAGCCGCGGGTTGACAATACGCAGGTCCCACTCGAGCGCGACCGCTTTACGGTAGTGGTCTTCATAGTACTCCAGCGGATGCCCCACCTGTATGGGTGTGGTGATTGCCATCCAGCGTCTGTCCACCTCAGCCCACATATCTACCAGTTCGTCGGTCTTGGTGTGGGAAAATGCCTCTTTGAGTGCCGTAAAGTAGGCGATCCACTCTTGCTTCTGTCCGAAGATCTCATCCTCATGCTGCCCCAACAGCATAATGAGTTGCTCAAGCGCGGTGGTAACCCCTTCGACCTCTTTGGGGAACGCATCGGCATAGGCAAGGCTTTTGTACGCCTCTCCCTCTTTTTTCAGTACCGAATAACAGCGATCCCCTACACACCCTGCCTCATCGGTATCAAGCAGCGACTCGGACTGGAGCATCTCAAAGACCTTGGCATCATCACCGTTGAACATTTCGCTAAGTTCCAGATTGACCGTATGTAGGATATGATGCGTCCAGTGACTCTGCCACTCACTGAGCCTCAGTCCTACAAAGTGCACCCCGAGGATCAGCGCACGATAAAAAGGTGTGAGCAGTTTTTGCTTCTCGATCCATCCGATCAGACTCTCGTGACGCGTAATGTGCATCATACTCACAAAACCGTACGCCAGCTCCTTTTTGACACGGATCTCCTCATCACTCAACCCCAGCTTCTCAAGTACCTGTTCCAAGGCATCCTCACGCAGATTCACCATTCGTGTCAGGGCTGCCATTACCGCATCGTCACTGTTTGGGATATCAAGCAGTTGCAAAAACGCATCGACTGTCTCTTTGGCTTTAGGATGCTCCCCTTTGAGCAGGTCATAAAAGCCGTTAAGCTCCGATTGTCTATCCTGCAGTTCCAGATAGACCGCCTGCAGGTCATTCATAAATTGTTCTTTTGTCATCTTTTTCCTTCTCTTTTCGGGTACCCGTAAAGGGCACCCCTACCTACAATTCACAGATAGTCTTTCGTAGGGGCAATCCCATGTGGTTGCCCTATTTTTTTTGTAACATCCCAATGATCGGCTTCGCTAATGCCAGCGCTTTGCCACGATGCGAGATCTCTGACTTAAC
>CAYPWA010000152.1:0-4071 GCA_964414325.1 uncultured Sulfurovum sp.
ACGCATCTCACGTCTGAGTGCATCCTCCACACACTCCCCCCGATCGACGAAACCACCCGGAAGCGCCCATCCGTAAGGAGGATTCTTGCGTTCGATCAGTACGATCCCCTGAAATTCTCCCTCACGATAGACCTCTACAATGCCGTCGGTAGTAAGGTAAGGTGTCTTGGGATCAAACGCCATCACATCACTCCGGTACGAAGCAGGTGTCCCGCCTCTTTGATGTAGTAGTTTACCGCCAAGGGCTCGAAAAATGCCAATGCCGCCCGGGTATCGACAATCTTGTCTTTGCCTCCGAGGAAAACCTCGATGACCGTACCGCGAGCGGTGATCTCTCTGAGCTTCTCCTCCTCCCACCGGTAACGCAATAACGCTTCAAGATCTTCATCGCTTCCGGCATGTAGATAGGAGGAGAGATCCTCTTGTGAGGGGAAAGCGACATTGGCAAGGAACTGCGAGATATACGCCTCTTTGTCCGCCTTGAAGTAACGAAGCTGCGTACGGATAAAGGCGGGGGTTTGTGTCTGGAAAAATGCAGGGGAGAGCAGGATCAGCCTGTCTACACGCTCCTTGGTATGATAGACATACTCCAGTGCCTGCTGCGCACCGTAGCTGAAACCTGCCACGCAGAGATCGCTCTGAACAAGAAAGTCACCAAAGAGCACCTCCTCTCCGCGGAGAGAGAATCCGTTAAAATATCTCAAGGAGGATCTTCCTGCACGCTTCATGGGTGATGTTCTCATGCTCAAGCAGGTACTCCGAGACCTCTTTGAGCGCCTGATCCAGCCGTTTGAGCAGTGCTTTGAGCTCGGAGACGGACTCACGCATAAGCGACTCCTCCTCATTGGGGGTGACGATGAAGTTCTCGCTCATCGCATAGTCGTAGATCACCTTGCGCACCAGCTCTTTGGCTTGATGGACATCGTCACTGGCGTTGGTAAACTGTTCGTTGTAGTGCATCTGCGTGGCGATGCTGCCTGCGAGATAGACCTTGATACGGTTGAGCAGTGCGGAACGTGAGAGGATCTCATGCTCCTGCGTGACCAGACGGGTATTGACGATGCCGATCTTCTCGAACTCCACATCCAGCCAAGTGGCGATGACCGCCTTGGCAGCCTGATAGACCGCCTGTATCTGACGCTCCTCATCGGTGAAGCTCAATATTCTGCGTTTGCCCAGCAGTACCTTCTCTTTGACCGCTTCGAAATCCGCAGTCTCGATGGTCTGTCTGCCTTCACGCATCGCATGGATCGCCGCTTCATTGGTGAGCGTATCGAGTGCTGCAGAGTTGAACCCTACGGTCATACGTGCTACTTCTTCAATGTTGACATCGTGCGGCTTGTGTGCCAGATAGAGCTCCAGCGTCTTGATACGATCCTCCAGATCCGGCAGAGAGATATGGATACGGCGATCGAAGCGCCCCGCACGCAGCAGCGCCTCATCGAGCACATCGATCTTGTTGGTCGCGCCGATGACGATCACGCCGCTGCTCTCCTCGAAGCCGTCCATCTCAGTGAGCAGCTGGTTAAGCGTCGCTTCTCTCTCATCGTTGCGCAGATCACCGCGGCTCTTGCCCACCGCATCGATCTCATCGATGAAGATGATGCTCGGTGCGTGCTGTTTGGCTTTGCGGAAGAGTTCACTGACACGTTTGGCACCCATCCCTACATAGATATGGACGAAACTCGCACCGCTGTGGTAGAAGAACGGTACCCCCGCCTCTCCCGCCACCGCTTTGGAGATAAGGGTTTTTCCCACACCTGGAGGCCCCACCAGCAGCACCCCTTTGGGGAGGCGGATATCAAGCTCTCGGTACTTCTGCGGCTGACGCAGAAAGTCGATGATCTCCTCAAGCTCCTCTTTGACATCCTTGATCCCTGCGACATCCTTGAAGGTCACAGTCGAGGTGATCGGTTCGATCGCCCCGCCACCGTCGATCTCTCCGCCTTGTCTGACCGACTCGATCTGCCGCAGCTGCTGCATACGGCTCTCTTTCATAAAACGGACAAGGTAGAAGAGCGCACCGCCGAAGATGAGCAGCGTAAGCAGGTCGTAGATCCATACGGGCTCTTCGGCGACCTCCACCGGGTACTTGCTGAAAAAAGCCTTTTTGTTGATAGCGTTCTTGTAGACCTTGTAACGATGCTGCGGTGTTACGATGCGGACATAGTTGCCGTCGATGATCAGTTTTTCGATCTTGTCTTTGGTATAAAGGGCATTTGCCTGTTTGTGTGTGATGAGTGTATCGGTATCACGCAGCAGACTGAAAGCAAGCAGGAGCAGGAGTACACCAAGCAGTCCTGCAATGATCTTGATATTTTTCTCTCTGAATAAAGAGAGGTCAAATTTGCGCACGGTTGACATCGGGGTTCACCTCCACATCATTCAATAACACCCAGTTGCTGCTGAGATCCTCTTGGCTTTCGACCTCTACTTTGTTGAAGTACTGATCAAATCCGTGGAATACACCGTTCTTTCCACTCTCAAGCAGAACTTCAAGATTGCTGTTGTGGCTGCGTCTAAAGGCGTAGTTCTTAGCTTTGACAAGTGCTGTCAGTTCACGATGACGCTCTTTGGCGATGTTGCCTCTAATCTCCGGTTTCATCACGGCCGATGCGGTATTATCACGCTTGGAGTAGGAGAAGGCATGCACATGGGTCAGCGGCAGTTCACGTACCCGTGCGATCGCCTCCGCCCACTCCTTCTCGTCCTCACCCGGATGCCCGACGATGAAGTCCGTCCCCAGTGCATAGCCGCGCGCTGCGATCTTGTTGAAAAGTGCCAGATCGCTCTTGAAATCGTTGCGACGGTTCATCACCTCCAGCATCTTGTCAGAGGTATGCTGCAGGGCGATATGCAGATGCTTTGCCATCCACGGCTCATCGAGCAGTTCCATAAACTCCTCGTCTATTTGGATTGGCTCGAGACTACCGATACGGATGCGCCGTACACCTCGGATCATACTCATCTTCTTTAGCAACTCCGCCATAGAAGTACCGTGATCCTTGCCGTAGCTTCCCACGTTGGTACCGGTAAGGATGAACTCCCCAAATCCGTTGGCGGCAAGCTTGCGTATCTGCTCGAGGATCGTCTCCTCCCTGTGAGAACGCGCCGCACCCCGTACCTGCGGGATGATACAGTATGAACACGCAAAGTCGCACCCCTCCTGTATCTTGATGAACGCCCTGCTCTTGCCGACGAACTCCTCGACGATGGTCGAGTCGATATGCTCCAGATCGCCGATCTGATAGAAACGTGTTTCATGCTTGAGGATCTCGTTGATCTTCTCTTTCTCTGAGTGCCCCATTACCCCGAAAACCTTGTTGTCCTCAAAAAGTGCCTCTCCTTTGGAGTGTGAGCCACAGCCCGCGAGGATGATTTTCGCATCAGGGTTCTTACGCTTCATCGAGGAGATGTAGTTGCGTACCGAAGAGTCCGCCCCGTTGGTGACGGTACAGGAGTTGACAACAATGATATCGGAGCTTTGCTCATCCATGCTCAGCTCAAACTCCTTGAGTTTTGACATCATCACCTGTGTATCGAACTGGTTGGTACGACAGCCGAAGGTTTTGAAAAAGACCTTTTTCATCCCTCACTCCCCTGCTGCGGCGCATCAAAGAGTGTCGGCGCTTCAGGCTGCGGCTTGCGTACATCCTTGTCCAGATAGATAGATTGCGTAGGGAATGCCAGAGAGATATCCTTTTCCTGATGGATACGTTCGATGATCTCCATAGAGATCGTAGAGCGCAGTGTGAGCGTCGCATAGGCGTTGGTATGGTACCACGCCGAGATCTTGATACCGTAGGGCTCGATAAAGGTATAGATGCGCGGTTCGACATTGGTGTTTTTCATACTGTACTGACTGCGCAGTTTGTTGAGCTGTTTACGGGTGATATCGGTATATCCCTTGGAGTACTTTTTGGTGATCTCTTTGGCGATAGACGCGGCTTTCTGTGCATTGGAGTCAAAAGTGATCATAAAGTCGATCCCGTCCCATACGGTTTTGAGCCCTGCATGGGAGTAGTTGGCGATCATATCAGTGAAGACATAGTTGTTGGGTACAAAGATAAT
>CAYPWA010000153.1:0-4036 GCA_964414325.1 uncultured Sulfurovum sp.
GCATCCCAAACTGTGTCCCCCAGTCACCGATATGGTTCTGGCGGATCACCTCATCACCGAGAAAGTCCAGCAGGTTGGAAAGTGTGTCTCCGATAATGGTCGAGCGCAGATGCCCCACGTGCATCTGCTTTGCCATATTGGGACCGGAGTAGTCCACCACTACCTTGATAGGGTTCTCTCGCGTACCGATATCCAGTCGCTTATCGCGCTGCGCCTGCTGACATGCCTGAGCCAAACGATTCGGATCGAGCCACAGGTTGATAAACCCGGGACCTGCGATCTCCGCTTTGGTGACGATACCGGAGAGATCAAGATGATCAACGATCTGTGTAGCGATCTCTCTGGGATTTTTCTTAAGGGCTTTTGCCAATGCCATCGCACCGTTGAACTGATAGTCACCAAACTCCGGTTTACCCGCTTCGGCTACAGAGATAGGATCCGCATCGATACCGGCTTTGACAAATGCCTCTTTGATAACTTGATTGACTTGTGCTTTTAATTTCATTGATTTTCCATAAAATGTGGAGTTAGGGAGGTAGTCGTTAAGACTATAATGCTAAACGCTAAGCACTCAAGGCTCGGCGCTTTGACTTAAGCGTTTTCGCTCTTTTTCTCTTCGACCTTCTCTTCTGTCTTGGTCTCTTCTTTTTTCGCGATCTCTTTGACCTCGTCCTCTTCACCCTCTTTCATCGCACCTTTGAACTCTTTGATCCCTTTACCCATACCTTTGGCAAGCTCCGGTATCTTTTTGGCTCCAAAGAGCAATACAACGATCGCTAAGATAATCAACAGTTCCGGCATACTCGGCATACCCATGGTAAATCCTTTGAACTCATCAAGTGAGTGTTATGTGTAAAATTTGAATAATTATACTTAATTTTGTTTAACCTTCTCCAAGCCAATGCCGGATAAAGGCTTCCTGATCCTCTCGGCTCTGCTTCAGCTTTGCGGCGTTGGCGACGATCACGAACTCTTTCGCAGCCTCTTCCACGCTGTCATTGATGATCGTAAAGTCATACTCCCCTACCGCACGGATCTCCTCCCTTGCGTTTTCGATTCGTTTGGCGATCACCGCTTCACTGTCGGTGGAACGACTCTTCAGCCGCTTCTCCAGCTCAGCAAGGGTAGGCGGCGTGATGAAAGCGGAGGTCGTGATATCGTTCATCTTCGCACGTACCAGCCGGTGCCCTTGTACATCGATATCGAAGATCACCAGCTTGCCCTCATCGAGTGCTTCGCGTACGGGCTTGAGTGAGGTACCGTAGTAGTTCCCGTGCACCTGTGCATACTCAAGGAAATGACCCGCCTTGATATCCTCTTCGAATGCCTCTTTGGTCACAAAGAAATACTCCCGTCCATGCACCTCCCCCTCTCTTGGCGGACGGGTCGTTGTCGAGATGGAGAAGTAGTACTCGCCTATCTGTTCGGAAGCTGCATTGATAATCGTACTTTTGCCAGCACCGCTTGGCCCGGAGAGGACAAGGATCGCTCCTTTATGCGCCTGCGGCATCATACATCATCCTTAAAACGGATTTTGATCGTCACCTCGGCACCTTTGAGCAGTTTTTTGATCTTTTTGGGCTTCATGTTCTCTACTGCTGCAAGCAGTGCCTCTTCGAAGGTATAGACCTCCTCTTTGCTTTTTTTCTCTTTCTTCTTTTTTGTCTGTTTCTTGGATTCTTTCTTTTTCGGCGCTTTGCTCAATCTGTCGATGATCTCCTCCTCCCCGATGATCTCCAATCCATCCTCTTCCAGCTTTTTGGTGATCACCTCGATCTTCCTTGCTTCAATTTTCTCAGTATCTTCGAGATCGATTTGAGGAAGTGTCTCCTGCTCTTCTTCCAGCAGTGCTTTAATCTGTTCGATCTCCTTGCCGTCAAGTACTTGAGGTGCCAAACCGGAATCTTCCGATGCGCGCGCCTCTTCGTTTTCCAAAAGCACTTCATCGATAATGGAAAGCGGTTCATCATCTTCTGATGCCAGCGGGAATATAAAATGCTCGTCACTCTTGGGCTCGATATCTTCAGGGTCATTCTCTTCCACTACATCCTCTTGAGATACCTCCTCGATCTCCATAGTGCTCTCTGAGATAGCGGTATTCTCTTCCTCTTTCACACGCTCACCCTCTCTAACCGCATCTATCACCGACTGTATCTGTGAAGGGAGAAAAGGTTTTTTGATCACCGTATCGAATGTGCGTCCTATCTCATCACCACTCTCCCGACCGGAGAGAAAAACAACCTTCCCTGTTTTTGCCACCCAGTTCAAAAAAGCTTCAACTTTCCCGTTGTATGATGCATCATCGATAAAAACAATATCATATACGGCATCATCCGCCTCATTGACCGTATCAACCTCTTCAAAGGTGATCGCATCATCGCGCACGCACAGCGATACCAGTCTGGAAACAACGGGGTTGTTGTTGATCAGTAGGATCTTCATAGACTTCTCCAAAGATAGATTACCAATATTATAGACTAAATGTGGTTAGATTGCCATTGGTATGAATGCCGAGGAGTAAATAGGTAGATGGGCTTTTTCTTAGTTGTGCTCAGATTTTGCTTGCTTTTTGTGAGGGGTGTCAAGTACTCACAACACTTCTTTGTAGTTTCGTATCATTTTTGCGTGCTTTGAATGAAGCGAAACAATACCCAAAGGACTTTTTCTTAGTTGTATTCAGATTTTAAGTGATTTGAGCGAGGCGTACACTGAGTACGTTGAACGAAAACGCTTAAAATATGGATGCAAATAAGAAAAAGTGGTACACTCTACAGGATTCGAACCTGTGACCTTCGGTACCGCAAACCGATGCTCTATCCAGCTAAGCTAAGAGTGCACACAAGAAGTGACTGCGATATTTGGTGAGCGCATTGTAGCAGGTTTTTCTTTATTTTTCAAGGGGTATTGTGCTCTTTTTTGATCTTGTCGAACTTCAGGATCAGTTCTACTTTGCTTACAGGGATATCCAGTGTATGGGCTGTCTCTTCAATGCTCTTCCCCGCCTCGACAAGTGCCGTTACCTTCTCATGCATGGAGAAGTTCTCGATGACATCCTTGACAGCCACACGGGATGCCTGAAGGTTCTCGATGGTCTTCTCCTTCACATCAAGGATCTCTCTGAGCTTTTGGTTCTCCTCTTCCAGCTTTCCGTTCTTGTCCGCTTGAATGAAGAGTATCACTACCAGTATCAAAAGCAGACCGATCACGATCATATCCATCAGTTCCATCTTATATCACCTCCATAATGATCAAAAGAAGAAAGACAAATCCCAGATACCCATTGACGGTAAAGAAAGCTCTGTCTATCTTTGTAAAGTCTTTGTTGACAAGGTAGTGTTCATATCCCAACATCAGTGCGGAAAAGAGAACTGCCGCTTCTGCCCAGTATCCCAGCTGGGCGGTATGTACGAACATCGCCCAAAAGAGTACGCTCAGAAGATGGAACACCCTTGCGATCCGCATCGTATTGACAGCACCGAATCGAGAAGGTACAGAGTGCAGTCCGTGAGCTTTGTCAAACGCAATATCCTGCAAAGAGTAGAGCAAATCAAATCCTGCCACCCAGAACATTACCCCCGCCGCCAACCAGAGCGACCACTGGGTGATCTCTCCCGATACGGCGACCACACCTGCGATAGGGGCAAGCCCGAGACTGACACCGAGGATTAAATGCGCCATCGCGGAGAAACGCTTAAAAAGCGTATAGGCACCCAATACAAGCAGGATGGGAACGGAGAGTTTGAAGGCAAGGTCGTTGACAAAGTAGGCAACTGTGACAAATCCGATTGCATTGAGCAGAACAAACCCAATCATCTGCCCTTCGCTCACCCTACCGTCAACAGAGGGTCTGTTCTTTGTGCGGGGGTTGAGGATGTCAATATCTCTGTCAAGATAGCGGTTGACACCCATCGCAAAATTCCTTGCCGTTACCGCCGCCAATGTTCCCAACAGCAACAGCCTCCATCCAAACCACCCCGAACCCGTATCCTGAAAGGAGGCAACAATCATCGCAATAAAGATAAAGGGCAACGAAAAG
>CAYPWA010000154.1:0-4004 GCA_964414325.1 uncultured Sulfurovum sp.
CTTGAGATCGAAAAAGAGATCAAAGAGATCGCATCACTGGCACAGGAACTCTCCACCGCCGCCCCAAAAACAGAGCAAAAGCCCAAAAAGAAGCAGACCAAGCTTAGCTACAAAGAGCAGCGGAACTTCGAGTCACTACCTGATGAGATCGAAGCACTCGAAACACGGATCAATGCACTCAACGACTGTTTGGGAAATCCTGAATGCTATCAGGAGAGAGGACTATCCGCCCTCAGTGAAGAGCTTGCCAAACTCGAAGCGGTCTATGAGGAGAAGAGTGAACAGTATCTTGAACTGTTGGAGAAGGTGGAGGAGATGCAGAATATATAACCAAACTAAAATCGATACGCAGGTGTCATTTGCTTAACGCCCAGCCTTCGCGGCTCCGCTTTCGCTACGACCTGCCTTCGGTGGTCTCTTCGAGACATCACCTTCGGTTTCAAGCCTATGAACAAGAAACTGTTCTTGTTCATGAAACGGCTTTCACAGTTCCGACGCTAAAATCGACACGCAGGTGTCGATTTCTTAACGCGTCTCACCAATAAATCATGACACTTCTTCTACCCCACCTTAGGGCTTTTCGTCGGTTCAGTCCCATATAGATATCGATCCGTCTCTTATAGCGTTTGTTCATCTTGTCCCGTACACGATAATATCCGGGAAGTCCGGCTATCTTGACTTTTGTGCCGTTACGCATACCATACTTATGCAGTAGATCTCTTGAGACTGCGATCGCTTTCATCCCCGGTCGGAGTCGATTGTTCCATGCTGCAAGGAAAGGCGTCTTGTCTGTCTGACTGCCGTGTGAGGTATAGGCGGTCGCTGTGACACGCAGATGGTGTTTTCCAAAACCGCGAATCAATTTGGAACCATAGGCCTTTCGCTGCTTTTTCCGTTGAGCTTTTTTACGTACCTTCTCTTCTGCCAAGATATAAGGGAGTGGTAATTTAAGCAGTTTCCCCGTGCGTATCTGTGCACTGTTCTTGATCTTGTTGTAGCGGGCAAGATCTTTGGGAGAGAGATCGAACTTCTTGGCAATACTGATCAGGGTATCTGACTCTTTGACCTTGTAGTGTGCAGAAGCTATTGCATCGATCATATCTTGAGGGAACGGAAGTGTGATCTTCTGCCCTATTCTCAGCGTATCTTTCTTTTTTAGTCCATTTTTCCGCATGATCTCAGCACTTTTCATTCCGAACATCATCGCAATCTTGCTCAGCGTGTCCCCTTTTTGGACACTGTATGTTCCCTCTGGAGAGATAACGGTCGGTTGGATAAGTTCTGTCTTATTGTGGTCAACAGCCGCAACTACAGCCTCCTTCGTTCTCTTTTCCTCCTGTTCCGCTTTTGGCGTTTTTTGTGCAGGCTTGATGACTTCAGGATAATGCTCTTGCGTACCGACATATCGTTTGGAGGGTTCGACCTTTACATAGCGTTCGATCATATCCTCTACGGAGATGACCTTCATATGCGGTTTTTTGGTAGGAACAGGAAGGGTTTTTTCGACAATGAGCCTCTTTTTATTCTGCTCATAGGTGATCTCTTTTGCTTTGAGGAGTTTGGTACTGTAAGGATTACACTCTCGCATCCCGCCGACGATCACACGGCACTCGACAATCTTCTTGCCTGCCTCTGCCGTACTCAACAGCGTTAGAGAAAGAAGCAATCCTTGTATCAGATATCTCATCGTTCCTGCCGAACTTAGAGGAAGTTCAGCATCTCCTCTTTGATCGCATCTTTTTCTACCACAACTGTATGGACAACAGGCTTGGAGAAGAGCGCATCGATCATCGCAGGCACAGGCATCTTCGTCTGTGCCGAAACCCATTTGAGCGCTTCGATATCCCCCTTAACAGGATGTCCCAATGCCTTAGCGACAGTAGGTGAGAACTTCGTCCACTCCGCAGTAGAGTAGATGACCGTAGGCAGTGGTGTTTCTCTAAGCGTCTCATAGGCCTTGATACAGGTCGCCGTATGTGGGTCCATCAAGTAACCTTTGGCGACATACTTCGCGATCTCACGTTCACACTCGGCATCATCCGACCAGCTTGCCGCAAAATCCTCCTGCAGTCTTGTACGCTCCTCTTCCGTAAGAACGAACTTTCCGTTCTCACTGAGTGAATCCATCAGCACCTTGGTACGCTCTGCACCAAACATATCATACATAATACGCTCAATGTTGGAGCTCTTGAGGATATCCATCGCCGGAGATTCGGTCAGGACAAGTTCACGACCGTTGAGATCATACTCTCCCTTCTCGATCCAGTCTGTGAGGATATTGTTCTCATTGGAACTGATAAGGATCTTCTCGATAGGCAGTCCTGCTTTCTTGGCATAGTAGCCGCCCAACGCATTCCCGAAGTTGCCGCTTGGTACGACCAGATAGATCTTCTCACCCATCGCGATCTTGCCGAATCTGACCATCTCCAGATAACTGTGGATATGGTAGATGATCTGGAAAATAATACGACCGAAGTTGACCGAATTGGCAGCGGAGAGTTTGATGTTGCGTGCTTCAAGCTCCGCTTTGAAATCCTCTGATGCCAGCAGTGACTTGAGAGTGTTCTGGGTATCGTCGAAGTTCCCTTTGACACCGATTACTTTGAGATTGGGGGCATCCTCGGTGACCATCTGTAGACGTTGCACATCTGATGTACCACCTTCGGGATAGAGACACGCCACTTTGACATTGGGCTGATTTTTGAAAGTCTCCAGTGTCGCTGGGCCGGTATCGCCGCTGGTGGCTGCCATGATGAGATAGTGTTCACCTCTTCGTTCCGCCAGTTTAGAGAGGATGTATCCGAAGGGCTGAAGCGCCATATCTTTAAACGCACGGGTAGGGCCGTGGTAGAGCTCTGCGACACAACAATCCTCTTCGATCGGAGAGAGCGGCACGGGGTTTTTCGGATCGTCAAACCCGTCATATCGTGCAAGCGCCGCCTCAAGTACCGACTTTTCGATATCGATACCGAAGTTTTCCAAGAAATCCAACGCCAGTGTTTTGTAGTGACTCTCAAGGTGTTTTTGCAAAAACGCTTCATCTACCTCGGGTAGTCGCTCGGGGACATAGAGCCCTCCAAAACTGGCACTCGGGCTCAGTATCGCTTCTGAAAATGTTACGGAAACGGGCTTTTGACCGTCATTCCCGCGTGTCTCAATAAACTGCATGCATATTCCTGTTCGTAGAATTGATGCGTAATTATAGCCAAAAAAGCTAATGCCCTGTGTTAGCGCTGCTTTTGCAACTTGATCATATAGAAGTTCTTCTCCCGTCTGAAGCTGTCACTCTCTCCGACAACCACCATACTACCGTCACTCATACGTGCCACACCATACGCAATATCACGGCGTTCACCCCCGTAGACATGCGACCATACCAGCTTTCCTGTTTTGTCAAGTGCCAGTACATAGACGCTGTGGTTGCCTTTGCCCAGAGTGTTCGTTCCGCCGGCAAGCATAAAACCGCCGTCACGCGTGGTCGCTACGGCATTGCCGTATTCGTAGTACTTGAAGCCGTAGATCTTGTGCCAGATCGTCTTACCTTTGGCATCGATCTTCATCACCGTCAAATCGGTCGCAGAGCTGCCGTAGGAGCGGGTGCTTCCTACCGCGACGATCCCGTTGTCAATCGTGGCGGTCACACCCATCAGTTTGTCTTCGTCAGTGCCGCCAAAACTCTTGCGCCAACGCATCTTGCCGTTCTGGTCAAGCTGCATGATCAGAAAGTCCGTATCACCGCTGTAGCTTCCGGGCAGCTCTCTGTAGCCTACCAGCACCATCTTCCCATCGCGTGTACGGGTCAGTGCAGTCGCGGCATCCTCTTTGCTCCCTCCTATGGTATGAGCGTTGATCAGTTTGCCGTTCTTGTCGAGTTTGGCGATGTAGATATCTTTGTCCCCTGCACCGTAGGACTCACTCGCACCTACCAGCAGCACACCGCCGTCATCGGTTCCTGCGATCCCTCCGGCATACTCGTCTCTGCTGCCGCCAAGCGTCTTCTCCCA
>CAYPWA010000155.1:0-4004 GCA_964414325.1 uncultured Sulfurovum sp.
AGAGTGTACTGAACTCCTTATTCGAGATGATCTTCATCTCCTCTATCTCCACGATTTCCGTGTGACACGTTTGGTATCGGTTGCATAAAACAGGGTTTTACGCCTCTTAATACCATTAGAAACATTTTCTAATCGAAGCAAGACAAATTCAACACCGACCATTTTAACACAAAGAACAACCATGACATTTACAGATTTCAACCTCAAACCAACCATCCTCGACGCCGTCAACGAAGCGGGCTTCAAAGAACCAAGCCCGGTACAGAAAGATGCGATCCCGCTTATCCTTGAAGGACACGACATGATCGCACAGGCACAAACAGGTACGGGAAAGACCGCAGCATTCGGTCTGCCTATTATGAGTATGATGAAAGCCGACGGCAGTGTCGAGGGGCTTGTCATTGTCCCTACCCGCGAGTTGGCGATGCAGGTGAGTGATGAGCTCTTCCGTTTCGGAAAGCTCTCAGGCATCAAGACCGCCACCGTCTACGGCGGTACGGCGTACGGCAAACAGATTGAGCGCATCAAGCAGGCATCGATCGTCGTCGCCACCCCCGGACGTCTCCAAGACCTCCTCATGAGCGGTAAAATCAAACTTAACCCGAAGTTCGTCGTCCTTGACGAAGCCGATGAGATGCTCGATATGGGCTTCCTTGATGAGATCAAGAACATCTTCACCTACCTGCCTAAAGAGCGCCAGACACTGATGTTCTCCGCAACGATGCCCAAAGCGATCCGTCGTCTCGCCGAAGAGATCCTCAACGATCCCAAGACTGTTTCCATCACCAAAAGCGAAAGTACAAACTCCAAGATCACCCAGTACTACTATGTGGTGCAGGAGCGTGAAAGAGACGATGCACTGGTACGTCTGATCGACTACAAAAACCCGGATAAATGTATCATCTTCTGCCGTATGAAAAAAGAGGTCGACAGACTTGTCGCTCACCTGACGGCACAGGGCTTCAAGGTCAGCGGATTGCACGGTGACATGGAGCAAAAACAGCGTGAGGTGACCATCCGTGCCTTCAAACAGGGAGGCATCGATATCTTCATCGCTACTGATGTTGCCGCCAGAGGACTGGATGTCAATGATGTCACCCATGTCTTTAATTACCATATCCCTTTTGACTCGGAGAGCTATGTACACCGTATCGGACGTACGGGGCGCGGCGGAAAGAGCGGTGAGGCGATCACACTTGTCAGCCCCAATGAACTGCGTACCATCAAACGTATCGAAAAAGATGTCGGTGCCAAGCTCATTACACAGGTGATCCCTACCCGTATTGAAGTGCAGAACAACCGTAACGACGAACTGATCGCCAAGATCGCCAATACCCAGATCACCGACAAGGCGATAGAATTGGTCAAGACACTCCAGCACGATCTAGACATCGTCACCATCGCTCACCTGCTTGCCTCCATGGTACAGTCCGAGATCTCCGTCAAAGGGAAAGATGTCATCGGACTGGGACTCGAAGAGGTGGAGTTGCTTATCGAACGTGCCATGCAACAGCGCGGTAACGACAGAGGCAGAGGTCGTGGTGGATACAGAGGCGGAAACAGACGTAGAAACAGCGGTGGAGGAAACCGTCACAGCCGAAACGGAAGATCAAGCCGTAACGGTGGACGCGGGAGCAACAGAGAATAGACACCTCTCCTCTTCCTTCATCTTTGGACAGAAATAGATTCTGTCCCTACAAAACAAATAATAATAATTTTCCTTTAAACTTTTTTCTTGTATAATGCATTCATCTAAAAACCATAAGGAGATATGATGAAACTACTGAAATTGATGAGCGTATCGATACTAACATCTTCACTACTGTTGGCAAATACCACTATTGCAGACAAAGCCAAGGCGGCAGGGCTCAAAGCGATCCCGACAGACAAGGCGGAACTTGCAAAACTAACCGACCCCAAAGGGATCGTTACCCCTGAGCGTGTCGAACTGGGGAAGAAACTCTACTTCGAACCAAGACTCTCCAAAAGTGAGATCATCTCCTGTAACACCTGTCACAACCTGGGTATTGGCGGTGTAGACGGTGTAGAAGCGGCAGTGGGTCATCATTGGACCGCCAACCCCCACCACCTGAACTCACCGACAGTATACAATGCTGTGTTTGCAAAAAGACAGTTCTGGGACGGTAGAAGCCCGGATCTTGAAGATCAGGCAATGGGACCGACCCTTGCAGCACCGGAAATGGCGGCAACACCGGAACTGATTGAAAAACGTGTTACATCTATGCCCGGATATGTTGCCGAGTTTAAAAAGGCATACGGCAAAGATGTCAAGATCGACTTCAAAACGATCGCACAGACCATTGGTATCTTTGAAAGAACACTTGTCACACCGTCACGCTTCGACGACTTCCTGAACGGAAAGCAGGACGCACTGACCGATGCGGAAAAAGAGGGTCTGAAGACCTTTATCGATATGGGATGTACCGCTTGTCATACCGGTATCGCATTGGGCGGCAGTATGCAGAAATTCCCACTTGTCAAACCGTACAAGTATGCCAATGTAGGCGACTTCAAAGGAGACAAGAACGGTATGGTCAAAGTACCCACCCTCAGAAACATCACCGAGACAGCACCCTACTTCCACAACGGTGCGATCTGGAGTCTCAAAGAGGCAGTTCAGGAGATGGGACGTACACAACTTGGCAAAGAGATCTCCGATGCCGATGCACAGAAGATCGTAACATTCTTCGGTGCACTCAAAGGACGCAAACCGACTATCGAATATCCGCAGCTTCCTACCATCACTGCCAAGACACCAAAGCCTGACTTCAACTAAGTCAGTCCTCCTCTGCCATCGATACGGCAGAGGGCACAGGCTTCCTGAAAGGAGCGAGGTACTTTCTTCTTCCTCCCTTTTACACTCTATCTCGCCATACAGCCTTTCAGGAAACCTGTGTCCTCCTCTATCTTATTGTTTTATGTTATGATATCGATAAAAAAGGTATCCTCATGCATATGAACTTCAGTGAAGATGCACAGGAGAGCTACTTCTTCTCTCAGCCCCATCAACCCTTCTTCGTGCTGGCATTCGTCAATGCGATCATCGCGATGCTTATCTTTATGCTGGCATATAAGGGTGTGATACATCTGGCGATCCCTACAGTCTATTTTCACAGCTACTCCCTGATCTATCTGCTCTTTACGCCTGCATTCACGGCATTTCTCTTCACCACCTTTCCCCGCTTCACCTCCACGACACCCATCCCCAAAGAGACCTATATGCGTATCTTCTCGCTCTTCTATATCGGTGCGGTGCTCTTCACGCTGGGGAGCATTGTCTCACCGGTACTCGCCTATGCCGGGATGCTTGTGCTGCTTGTGGGGCACGGGTGGGTCTATGTGATCCTTAGAGGGATCTACGCCCAAAGTGCCATGCCTGACAACCGTGATGTCTTCTGGATACAGCTGGCGATGGGGCTGGGCGTGCTTTCACACCTGATCTTTCTCATCGGATCGCTCTTTTTGCCCTCTTTTACAGGACTGGGGATCGAGATGGCAATCTATCTCTATCTCTTTTTGCTCACTTTTTCGGTAGCACAACGGATGGTACCGTTCTTTTCCCACTGTATGGCTGCGCGCAATGACAGACTGCTGCCCACGCTGTTCGGACTGCTTCTTGCCCATGTCATCCTTGAGGGGATCTACCCCAACGCCTCCTTTGTCGTTGATGCCGCACTTGCATTCGTGACACTCAAGGAGATCCTCCGCTGGCAACTACCCTTCCCCAACCCCAATCCGCTGCTTTGGATACTCCATCTGGCACTCTACTGGGTACCCACCGCATTTCTGATGGGAGCGATGGCAAGTCTGACGACACTGGTTGGCGGTCCCGATCTGCTCTTTTTGGATATCCATGCGCTGATGCTGGGCTTTGTCATGACGATCCTTATCGGTTTCGGTACCCGTGTGACCATCGGACACTCGGGAAACATGATGCAAGCGGGTCTATGGGAGAAGGTACTTTTCAACTTCACACAGCTTGT
>CAYPWA010000156.1:0-3993 GCA_964414325.1 uncultured Sulfurovum sp.
TGTTGTTGAAACTCTCCCGTTCTTACCTGATAGATGGCGCAGCCGCCAATATGGATATCGCCTATTCGCATGAGATATTCAACCGTTTTCTCAAGATACGTCCCGATGCGCTGCCGCGCAGTGTGGGGACACTCTCCGGACAGTTGCAGAGCTATGCGACTGTCCGGGCGTTCATTGCGAGTGCGGCGGTCTATCTGCTGATCGATGTACCCTTTTTGATGGTCTTTCTCTCGGTGATCATTATGCTGGCTGGATGGCTGATCGGATTGATCGTACTGGTTTTTCTGATCGCTGCGATTACTGCCGGGATGCTTTTTAGACACAAGATCGTTACGCTTTCCAAAACCTCCAGCATGGCATCACACAAAAAGCTAGGACTGCTCGTAGAGAGTGTGGAGAATGCGGAGAACATCAAAGCCACCGGTGCGGGTTGGAGCCTGCTCAGCCGATGGAATGCACTGAGTGAGGATGCGGTCAACGATGATATACAGATCAAGCACTATAGTGATATGTCCACCTACTTTTCCGCTTTTTTGCAGCAGCTGAGTTATGTGAGTATCGTGATGGTCGGTGCCTATCTGGTCAGTACGACCAATGATCTGACGATGGGGGGACTGATCGCGACGACGATCCTCTCGGGTCGAGTACTCTCTCCCATTGCGCAGCTTCCTAATCTACTGGTGCAGTGGGGACGGACAAAAATCTCCATCGAAGACCTTAACAATGTCTATGCGCTGGCAAAAGACAATGAGGGGGTGGAGCGACCGCTGCGTCCCAGTGTGCTCAAACCGAGTCTCCGATGTGAGGATGTGATGTTTGCGTATGGTGAGGAGAGCGCACCGATCGCAAGAATGAAAAAACTGGAGATCGCAACGGGTGAGAAGGTTGCGATACTCGGGACGGTCGGTGCGGGAAAATCGACCTTTCTGAAGATGCTTGCCGGGCTTTACAAACCGACAGAGGGTAAGATATATATCGACAATATGGATATGCATCAGATCTCACGGAACAGCATCAACGAGACGGTCGGCTACTTGCCTCAGCAGGTCAAACTGATCTCGGGGACACTGCGGGACAATCTTTTGCTGGGGCTTGCCGGTATTAGTGACGACGAGATCATGGAGGTAGCCGAAAAGACAGGGCTTATTCAGCTGATCAGCATACTGCCTATGGGACTGGATACACCTGTACCTGAAGGTGGAGAGAGTGTATCGGGAGGGCAGAAACAGTTGATTGCATTGACGCGTCTGGTGTTGATGAAACCCAAAATGATGTTGCTGGACGAACCGACTGCCAATATGGATGACGGGACGGAAAGACGCATCCTCGATGTGCTTGAGAAGACAATGGATGCGGAGACGACACTGGTACTGGTGACACACAAACCGGCACTGCTTCGTCTGGTAGACCGTATTGTGGTCATGACCGCCAAAGGTGTGGCGATGGATGGTCCCAAAGCGGAAGTGTTGAAAAAACTCTGGAGTTCCAAAAACGCCTTCAAAGTCGAGGAGCCGTCATGAGACATGCCAGACACCCATACCGTGCCAAGATAAATCCCGTGTGGATCATTCTGGGAGCACTTTTTGTAATAATTGTCCCTTTTCTGATATGGTCATCAATTGCCAGGATCGATCAGATGTCACATACGAGAGGACAGGTGATCGCTATTGCCAAAACACAGCAGATACAGGCTGCCATAGACGGTGTGATCGAGTCGATCGATGTACATGAGGGGGATGCGGTCAAAAAGGGGCAGCGTCTTGTATTGCTTGAACGAGACCAGGCAAAAGCTGCCTATGATGATAAACGTGCCAAAGTCGCCGCACTGCATGCTACACTTGACAGGCTTCGTGCGGAGGTCTACGGAAAACCGTTGGTATTCGAGGACTTTCTCAAAGAGTATCCTGAGTTCGTGGAGAACCAAAAAGCACTTTTCCAGCGTAGACAGCAGGCACTTCATGATGAAGTCGATGCGCTCAAAGAGTCACTTGCGTTGGCGCAAGAGGAGCTTGATCTGAATCTTCCTCTCCTCAAACGAGGAGATATCGGCAAGACGGAGATCATCAAGCTCAAACGACAGATTGCCGATCTCAAAGGTAAGATCACCAATGTCAAGAACAAATATTTTCAGGAGTCTCAGGCAGATATGACCAAAGCGGAAGAGGAACTTTCGACAAAGGAGCAGGAGCTTGAGGACAGACGCATTACACTGGAGCGTACGATCATCACTTCCCCTATGGATGCGGTGGTGAAGAACATCATCATTACTACCAGAGGTGCACGTGTGCGTCCGGGAGATGTGATCATGGAGCTTGTACCTTCCGGGGATGAACTGATCATAGAAGCGAAGATGAAACCTTCTGATATTTCATTTGTCAAAGTAGGACAGAAAGCGGGTATCAAACTGGATGCCTATGACTATACAATCTATGGGCTTTTTCATGGAACAGTCAAATATATCAGTCCGGATACACTGGTAGAGAAGACAAACAAGGGTGATGAATACTATTTTCGGGTACTGATTTCACTGGGACAAACCGAACTGACCGCCAAGAACGGGAAAAAGATCAAACTGACCCCGGGTATGACGGCACAGGTGGATATTGTTACCGGTAACCGAAGTGTACTCACTTATCTGACCAAACCGGTCATCAAAACCTTCTCCGAGGCGATGCACGAACGGTAGTCTTTCTCCGTTAAACTTTAGTTTGCCTCACTCAAGTATACTTCTTCAATAAACCATTGAGGAGTAACCCTTGAGTCAAACAATTCAAAACATTAAAAAAGAGATCTCCAAAGTCCTTGTCGGACAGGAGAAAATGGTAGAGGGACTGCTGGCAGGGCTGTTGTGCCGCGGGCATATCCTTCTTGAAGGTGTCCCTGGACTTGCCAAGACCACAGCGGTCAATGCGATGGCAAAGACACTGGGACTGGACTTCAAACGCGTGCAGTTCACCCCCGACCTGCTTCCCTCCGACATCATTGGAACGGAGATCTACGATCCTTCCAATAACAGCTTTAAGATCAAACAGGGACCTGTCTTTACCAACCTGCTGCTCGCAGACGAGATCAACCGTGCACCGGCGAAGGTACAGTCTGCACTGCTGGAGGTGATGCAGGAGCGTCAGGTGACCATCGGGGATGAGACCTTCAAGATTGATCTGCCTTTCCTTGTCATGGCGACCCAGAACCCTGTCGAGCAAGAGGGTGCCTATGAGCTTCCCGAAGCACAGCTTGACAGATTTATGATGAAGGTTGTGGTGGGATACAACACCAAAGAGGAGGAGCTGGAGATCGCCAGACGTGTAGCGAACAACAGCTTCGAGAAGATCGAACAGGTCGCGACCAAAGAGGATCTTGAACGCATCAGGCAAGAGGCGATGGAGGTCCATATGGACGAAGAGGTCGAGAAGTACATCATCGAACTCGTCGCCGCGACACGTGATCCTAAAGCTTATGGACTCGAAGAGCTTGAAGCCTTCATCGAATTTGGTGCGAGTCCGAGAGCGAGTATCGATATGTACAAAGCAAGCCGAGCGATCGCCTATCTCAAAGGACAGGACTATGTCTCACCGCTTGAGATCGCCTACATCGCCAAAGAGGTACTGCGCCACCGTATCATCCTCAGCTATGAAGCGCAGGCGGAAGATGTGACGCAGGATCAGATCATCGAGAAAATATTAGCGGCTGTACCAATCCCGTAAGGATACAAGAAAGTTTATGATGAGGACAACGTGTGAATAAAGCAGTCAAAAAGATTATTCTCAAGACAAAAAAGCAAGTCTACGGAGACATGCTTGGCAACAATGCCTCGATGTTCCAGGGCGAGGGCTTTGAGTTTGCTGAGCTGCGTGAGTATGTCTATGGGGATGATGTCCGAAAGATCGACTGGAAGACCACTGCCAAACTGGGCAAGCCTTTTGTCAAGGTCTATAGAGAGGAGCGTGAGCTCAATGTAGTGGTGGTGACGATGATGAGCGGATCGATGTATTT
>CAYPWA010000157.1:0-1654 GCA_964414325.1 uncultured Sulfurovum sp.
ACGAGTCCAAAAAGTACAAACAGTGCTCCTCCTGCCAGATCGGGAACAATATCGGCGTCATGGTCAAACGGACAGTAGCGGCAATCGTCTTTGCCGTGGGGGCGTACTTCTTGGTTAATCCCGGCGTTTAACAACGCTATCGATTTTCTGTTTGGATGTCAATAAAAAAATAAAGAGAATAGTAAAAAAAGAAGAAGAATTGGCAGAGAGAACTCTGCCAAGAGGATCGGTAAGGGTACCGACTATCTCTTTGAGAACTGTGGAGAACGTCTCGCTTTTTTCTTACCTGGTTTCTTACGTTCGACGACTCTGGAGTCACGAGTCAGAAGTCCCATAGGCTTGAGGATCGCTCTGAAGCTTGGCTCGTACGCTACGAGCGCTTTGGAGATACCGTGTTTGACAGCATCCGCCTGTGCAGAGTATCCGCCGCCCAGTGTACTTGCTTTGATGTTGAGAGACTCAAGCTGCTTGGTCGCTTCGAGAGGAAGTCTGACCTTCATTTTGAGAGTCTCGTGTCCGCCAAGCCACTGATCGAGTGTCTTGCCGTTGATCAGGATCTCACCGTTACCCGGAGTGATCCATACTTTCGCGATCGCTGCTTTTCTTTTTCCTGTTGCGTAAATCGTTGCCATTACTTAGCCCCTTTATTGATCTGTGCAGTGTGCGGATGCTCGCTTCCGGCATACACTTTGAGTTTTTTCAGCATCTGCTTGCCAAGCTTAGTCTTGGGAAGCATCCCTCTTACCGCCAGCTTGTAGAGCTTTTCGGTGTGGTTTTCAAGCATATCGCTCAGCTTCTTGGACTTGGTAGAACCAAAGTATCCTGAGTGTGTAAAGTACTCTTTTTCATCCAGTTTGACACCTGAGAATTTCGCTTTCTCAGCGTTGATGATCACTACATAGTCACCACAGTCAACATTGGGTGTGAAAGAGGGCTTGTGCTTTCCTCTGAGGATCGCAGCGACTTCGGTAAGGATACGACCGAAAGTTTTACCTTCCGCATCGACCAGTACCCAGTCTCTCTGGACTTCATGAGGTTTTACGACTTTTGTCATTTTCATGATGGATTTCCTTGTTTTGAATAAAAATCTGCCAAACAGATCTTTTTGTGGACGGATTGTACCCACTTATTCTTAAAATTTATTTAAATTCAGTTTATTTTAAGTTTTCTATGCGAATTTCCTCTTCCAACAGATAAAGAAGCATCCCCTCTGTCCGTTTTCCTGTGATCGAAGAGACCGCCGCCATATAGCCTCGAACCTGTTCAAGATGCTTGATATGGAACTTGCGCGAACTCTTGTAATCGACCACCAGCAGGTGATCGTCATACTCCAGCAGCAGATCGATCTGTTTCATCTCTCCGCGGTAGTAAAGCGGCTGCTCTTTGCGCAGTGATGCCCCCTCTAAAAGTCGGATGAAAGAGGGATCGTTCACCAGTCTCTCCATCCTCACGGCGATCTGCCGCAATGCCTCCTCGCTCATAAGCTGTCCATAGCGGTTGCGCACCGCAGTCATCGCCTCGTGGAGCCCCGCAGCATCGAAACGCCCCAGCATCTCCAGTCCGTAGTGCAGTGCCGTACCAAAAAGAATCGCCTCGTGGTCTCGCTCCTCCTCGTGCCCCTCACCCTTCTCTTCGGATGCTTCACTCTCCTGTG
>CAYPWA010000157.1:1754-3925 GCA_964414325.1 uncultured Sulfurovum sp.
TCTCGCTCCTCCTCGTGCCCCTCACCCTTCTCTTCGGATGCTTCACTCTCCTGTGTCCCGTAGCGGCTCAGGGTGACGCGTGAATGCGCTTCCTCATCTAAGCGTGGAGATGCCTCCCTCTTTTTCTCTACACGCAACAGACCACGCTGCATCACATCCATATCGAGCGGATCGAAGATAGACTTCTCCGGCTTCTTGATCACAAAGAGTGCTTCCACCGCACGGGTCAACGCCACATAGAGCACATTCATCCTGTCTTTGTGCGAAGAGTCCTCCCGCTGCTGCATGATGTGTGCATAGTCCGCATCGAAGTGTTCACGACCTCCCATGCGGTAGAGGATCCGATCGATCGTGAGATCATCGTTGTAGTGGAAGATCAGCGGTGCAGTATCGCTGTTGGGACGGGTCAGCTTGTCCACCACGATCACATAGTCAAACTCCAGCCCCTTGGAGCCGTGGATAGTCATAATGTTTACCCCGTGTACGGAGTGAGCAGCGATGGCGATGTTGCTCTGCTCAAACTCCTCCAGAAAGGTAGGAATGTCCGCAAATCCGGAAGCGAAACTAAGCAGTTTGAGCATATTGGGATCGTTGTCGAAGTACCCGAACTGCCGTATGAGCCTATCGACCGCCTTCAGAGGGCTCATACGCGGGTCAAACCATGAGAGATCCGTCTCCTCCAGGCTGCACCCTACTCTCTCAAGCATCGCCTCCGCATCGATACGCGCCCCCTCGTAGAGGTGTCCGACCATCGCAACGAGTGCAGCGACCTTGGGAAGCCGCTTGAGTGAACTTGAGGTTTTGAGCAGGGTGGGGATGTCGGCATGTGCACACGCCTCTTGCAGCCTCTGTCCGTCCTTGTTTGTCGAGACCAGCAGTGCGATACTGTCCGCATCCACCCCCATCTCGATCAGGTGTGACACCTGCTTGACTACACGATCTACGATCTCATCCTCATCCGTCTCGATGACCTCCACATATCCTTCCGACGCACCCGGTCTGCTCTTTTGGGGAACATACCCCTCCATCGTCTCTAAAAACCAGCGATTGACCTGATCGACGATGGTACGGGCACTGCGGTAGTTGGTATCCATCTGCTCGATGGTGATCCCGTAGTGCGAAGCGATCTTGTCGAAAAGCTCCTCCACACCCCCGCGGAAACGGTAGAGAGACTGCTTGGTATCGCCCACATAGAAGAAGCTCCGCAGCTCACTCTGCCCCTTACCCGCAAAGATCTCATCGATCAGCGGTTTGAGCAGCAGAAACTGCAGGGTAGAGGTGTCTTGAAACTCATCAAGCAGGATATGCTTGAACTTCGCATCGATCTTGAAGTAGAGAAACTCCCTGCTCACGCTCTCATGCAGCAGCCGATAGGTAAAGTAACTCAGGTCATCGAATGTCAGCTCTCCCGAGATCTTGGCATGGGAGATCAAAGCATTGCGGTAGTGCGCATAGATCTCGAAGATATGGTGCAGCACGATCATCTCTTTTGCCGCTGCCCAACGTTTGAGCCCCTTTTTCAATGCCGCATAGATCGACTCGATCTTCTCATCCGCAACCTTAGCATACCAGCTGTGATCCCCCAGCCTCTCTTTCTCAAAAAGTTTTTTGACAAAAAGGCTTTTGATATCCGGTGTCTCAAACTGCCCTATACAGCGTGCCGGTGCATCTGCCTCCTGCAGTGCTTCTATTATGGCATGTCTCAGCACTTCACACTGCGCCTCCTCTTTGGAGATAGAGTACGCCACCTCCACAGACGAAGGCAGCAGCGGATCAACCTTGTAGAAACTCTCCATCAGCGTAAAGATCTTCCTGAAGCGTTTGTCTTCGATATCCATCGAGAGCTTCACCAGTGACGCAAGCAGTCCGTTTGCGTCAACCTCCTCCAGAAAATGCGCTTCGATCTCTTGGGGACGCTGCTCTTTGGTCACGAAGTCAGGCTCAAGTCCCAGCTCCAGCGATGCCGAGCGCAAAATAGCGGCAAAAAAACTGTCCAGCGTAACAATATGCGAAGGGCTGGAGAGAAAACGGTGCAATGCCTCCGGCTGTGCGGCAAAAAGCGCCTCACGGCTCATCCCCGTCTGCACCGCAATCGCATCCAAAAATGCCTCATCCTCCCCCAGATGACGCAATGAGTGCACCACCCTCTCCTGCATCTCCCCGGCGGCTTT
>CAYPWA010000158.1:0-3924 GCA_964414325.1 uncultured Sulfurovum sp.
ATGCTCGAAGGGATCGAGTTCCTCGGTGCCAACCCTGCAGCCATCAAAAAGGGTGAGGACAGACAGGCATTCAAAGAGGCGATGATCAAGATCGGTATCGACCTGCCCAAGAGCAGCTACGCCTACAGTGTCGAGGAGGCGGTCAAGGTCGCCAAAGAGATCGGGTTCCCCGTAATCAGTCGTGCCTCCTACACCCTCGGTGGTACAGGAAGCGGCGTAGCGTACAACATGGATGAGCTTAAGGCGCTTGCTGCGGTAGGTGTCGAAGCAAGTCCTATCAATGAGATCGAGATCATCGAGTCGATGCTTGGATGGAAAGAGTATGAAATGGAGGTCATCCGTGACAAAGCGGACAACTGCATCATCATCTGTTCCATCGAGAACTTCGACCCGATGGGTGTACACACCGGTGACTCCATTACTGTCGCCCCTGCCCTGACACTGACAGACAAAGAGTATCAGCATATGAGAGATGCCTCTTTTGCGATCCTGCGTGAGATCGGTGTCGACACAGGAGGAAGCAACGTACAGTTCTCCATCGACCCCGATACCGGACGGATGATCGTCATCGAGATGAACCCGCGTGTAAGCCGCTCCTCCGCACTGGCATCCAAGGCGACGGGATACCCTATTGCCAAGGTCGCAACACTGCTGGCGGTAGGGTATACCCTTGATGAGATCACCAATGACATCACCGGAACACCTGCCTCCTTCGAGCCTGTCATCGACTACATCGTCACCAAGCTGCCGCGTTTCACCTTCGAGAAGTTCCCGATGGCGGACTCTACGCTTACGACGGCGATGAAGTCCGTGGGAGAAGCGATGGCAATAGGACGTACCTTCAAAGAGTCCGTTCAGAAAGCACTCTGTTCACTGGAGACCGGACTGACCGGTTTCGATCCGATCGACTGCGATGAAGAGACCCTCATCCATGAGATCCGCCGTCCCAATGCCGAGCGAATACTCTATGTCTACGAGGGGCTTCGCCGCGGGAAAAGTGTCGAAGAGATCTATGAACTTTCCCGTATCGACAAATGGTTCCTCTATCAGCTTGAGGAGCTTGTAGAGGCGGAAAAAGCGATGGATGTGGGTATCCTCACCAATGCCACCCTGCTTCGCAACATCAAAGCGAATGGTTTCAGTGATGCCTTCATCGCGCAGACACTCAACAGAAAAGAGGGGCTCTCTCTTACCGAGAACGATATCTACAATGCCCGGGAGAAACTGGGTATCACACTGGAGTACAACGAGGTCGATACCTGTGCGGCTGAATTCAAGGCGCTCACACCCTACCTCTACTCTACGACCAATATCACCAAACTCCCTGCTACACCGGAGCATGAGAGTGAAAGCAAAGAGAAGAAAGTGCTCGTCATCGGCGGTGGACCTAACCGTATCGGTCAAGGGATCGAATTCGACTACTGCTGTGTACACGCCTCTTTTGCACTGGAGGATATGGGGATCAAGTCGATCATGTACAACTGTAACCCTGAAACCGTCTCCACCGACTATGATACCTCCGATGTGCTCTACTTCGAACCGATCGATTTCGAACGGGTCAGAAGTGTCATCGAGACAGAGAATCCTGATGGTGTCATCGTACACTTCGGCGGACAGACACCGCTGAAACTTGCCAAGAACCTCACGGCTATCGGTGCCAAGATCGCCGGGACGTCAGCAAAAGTGATCGACCTTGCCGAGGATAGAGAGCTCTTCAGTAACTTTATCAACGAACTGGGTCTCAAGCAGCCCGACAACGGTACCGCCTTTGCCAAAGATGAGGCGATGGCGATCGCCAACCGTATCGGCTATCCTGTCCTGATCCGTCCGAGTTTCGTACTTGGCGGGCGCGGGATGCGTACGGTCTACAACGATACGGAGCTTCGTGAATATCTCGATGAAGCAGTCTCCGTCTCCAACGAAGCACCCGTTCTTATCGACAAATTCCTCGACAACGCTATCGAGCTTGATGTCGATGCCATCAGTGACGGAAAAGATGTCTATATCGGCTCGGTCATGCAGCATATCGAAGAGGCGGGGATCCACTCCGGTGACTCCGCCTGTTCACTGCCTCCGGTAAGCATCTCCGAAGAGCTGATCGAAGAGGTCAAAGCACAGACAGCCAAGATCGCACTGGGTCTGGGCGTGGTCGGGCTGCTCAATATCCAGTATGCCATCCACCGGGGTGAGATCTATCTCATCGAGGTAAACCCACGTGCCTCCCGTACCGTACCGTTCGTCTCCAAAGCCACCGGCGTACCGCTGGCAAAGGTCGCCACACGTGTCATGATACAAGGAGACCTCAAAGAAGCACTCAAGTACTACGATACCTTCAATGTGGTCAATTTCGACAAGAAGATCATGGAACCCAATCTCAAGAACCACGTTGCGGTCAAAGAGGCGGTCTTCCCGTTCAACAAGCTGCCCGGATCAGATCTGATCCTCGGACCGGAGATGAAATCCACCGGTGAAGTGATGGGGATCAGCGAGACGTTCGGTATGAGTTTTGCCAAAAGCCAGTTCGCTTCCAAGAATAACATCCCGCTTGAGGGAAAACTCTTCCTCTCTCTGACCGAGATCGACAAACCCTATGCGGGTGAGATCGGAGAGATGTTCGCAGCACTTGGTTTCGAGATCGTCGCCACCTCCGGCACACACACCGCACTCGAAGCTGCCGGTGTGACATCGACCAAAGTGCTCAAGATCAGTGAAGGTCGTCCCAATATCGACGATATGATCAAAAACGAAGAGATCGCACTGGCGATCAACACCAGCGACAACAAAGCCAGCAAAAGCGATGCGAAGATCATCCGACAGTCTGTACTGGCGAACAACGTCGCCTACTTTACCACCCTTGCCGCTGCCCGTGCGACTGCAATGGCGATCCAAGAGCTCAAGACGCAGGATGGCTGTATTGCTCCCAAAGCGATACAGGATTACCTGCTCTGATCGGTCATGTTTGAGACGTATGTTATCCTGACCAAAACGGATACCACTGTAGGATTCCTCTCTCAGGACGCTGAGAGACTCACGTCCATCAAACAGCGTCCGCCCCACAAACACTATATCCGGGCGGTCGACTCACTCCATACACTCAAAACAATGGTACGTGTTCCTGCAGCACACAAAAGACGGATTCGCAGGTCTAAGCGTACGACCTTCATCATGCCCAATACCCACTCCTACCGTATCATCCACGACGAACGACACCTGCTTCTGCTCTCTCGCATGAAGTGGGCATATACCACCTCCGCCAACCTGAGTGATCACTCATACGATGAAAATTTTGCACGAGAGCATGCCGATGTGATTGTCGAACCGTTGGGAAGTGCACGACACCCCTCAGATATCTTCAAACTGGGTCATATGACCGTCAAAAGGATACGCTAATGAGCATGCTTTATGAGAATGAGACCATCCGTATCGAAACTGAGAAGAGTGAGATCCCCTGGCTCAAGATATTTACTAAAGACCCCTACAGGGAGATGAGTGAAGTTCCTGCCGAGATTAAGTTCGAGATCTATACACTGCTGGATACCATCGAAAAGGAGATGATCACCTATTATCGACCCGAAAAGATCAACATTGCCTCCTTTGGAAACTATCTTCCCCATGTGCACTGGCATATTATGGCACGCTTCAAGGAGGACAGCTTTTTCCCCGAACCGATGTGGGGGACGAAGCAGAGAGAATCAGCGCTGGATCTCCCCTCTTTTGAGTCCTTCTGCAAAACACTGCTCAAAAAAATAGAGGAGTGACCATGTCCGACCATGACCGCCTGAAATGGAACGACAAATACCGCAACACCCCTTCTTTGCTTGAGAAACGTCCGCCAAGTGAGCTGCTCAAACGCTTCAAAGAGAAAGCACTGGGTCGTACCGCCATCGACCTTGCCTGCGGTACAGGACGCAATGCACGCTATCT
>CAYPWA010000159.1:0-3904 GCA_964414325.1 uncultured Sulfurovum sp.
AGCCTCCACGCCGACAAACAGGTCTGCGATACTGAGACAGTACTATATCTTTCTTCGTGATTTTTTCAGGGATCTTTTTGAGGATAAAGTAGGTTATTATGCCGCAAGTCTCAGCTGGAACACGATCTTCTCCATTATCCCGCTGTTGGTGATCTTCCTCTATATCTTCACCACGATGCCGATATTCAACGAACTTTACGACAAGGTACAGGCACTGATATTTGCCAATCTGATGCCCACACAGTCCGAGGAGATCATGAACAGGATCAACCAGTTCATCGCCAATTCCGACAAGCTTGGCTGGATGGGCGGGCTCTATGTTACTTTCGCTGCGATCATGTTCTTCAAGAACTACGACTATATTGTCAACGATATCTTCGAGCTTCCCGAACGGGGCATCCTCAAAAGTATCCGAACCTATCTTCTGCTTATCTTTCTTATCCCCCTGATGATCGGCGGATCGTTCTACTTGAGTAACTGGATACAGGGCTATCTGGATCGCAACGCATTTACCAGTATGATCCACCTCTACTTCTTTCTGCCCTATCTTGTCGTCTGGATGGCATTCTATATCGCCTATCAGCTCTCTGCCAATACCCGCATCAAAAAGCGTGCGGCGATGACAAGCTCCTTTATCGCTTCACTCATCTGGTATCTCTCCAAGAGCGGTTTTGTCTTCTATGTCGTACACAACAAAACCTACACCTCGGTCTATGGCTCGATCAGTACCGTGCTTTTTTTCCTCTTGTGGATCTATATCTCCTGGGCGATCTTTCTGCACGGACTGCGTTTTTGCTATCTGCTCAACAAGGGTATTCGGATCGAGAAGATCTAATCTGTTCGTAGGGGTGCCCCTTGTGGGTACTCTCAATGTTTATGCAAAAAGATATCCCGCATATCCCGCCGCTACGATCATCAGTATCATAAACTCTGTTCTGTACCGTATCGCTGCCAAAGAGAGAACACCATAGAGTGTGCCCGCCCACCAAGGTAGCAGGGAGGTGGTTGGGGTAGTTGGCAGGGCAAAAAGTGCTGTAAGCCAAGGATCAATCAGATCACCCATCCCAATCAGATGAAGCCCCATCACCAGTGGATAGAAAGGGACAAAAAGCAGAGAGAGGATTGGGGAGAGAAGCTGCCACGGACTTGTAACAGGAAAGAGAAGATGCACCACAGGAAGCATTAAGAGGAAAATCCCAAGCGGGATGACCCAGAGCATAATGTGTTGTTTGGAGAGTTGAGTGCTGTACTTGAGCAGCAAAAAAATATAGAAAACACCCGCCATAGAGAGCCAAAAGCCTACCGAGACCAGCAGCGAAGGCATCAGCAGAAGTAAAAGCACGGCGATTACCGCCAAAAAGGAGAAGCTCAACAACTCCAAGCCCATCAACAGTAGAAGCCACCCCAGAAAGACCATCGCATAAGCGCGCACCAGTGAGGGTGGTGCACCGGTGAACCAGACATAGATGCCCAGCAGTACGATCGCCACGGTACCCACATCATGTAATGCATATCGGTAGGGGAAATATCGCTGCTGTAACGGGCGGTAAAGCAGTAGTCCCAGTCCATAGACCAGACCCCACAGGATTCCCAGATGAAATCCGCTTAGTGCAACCAGATGGCTGACACCCAGTGCCGAGACCTTCTCTCTAAGCGCAGGGGAAATCGGCGTGGCAAAGAAGAGCGCATTGTAGAAAGAGGCGAGTTCTTTGTCTTTGTGCTGGGCACTCACACGTGAGGCGAGTTCTTCTCTGGCAGAAAAGGGAAGCTTTTCTACATTTTTGATACGGCTTTTGATATAGCCTGTCCCCAGATAGTTCCAAAAGGAGAGAGACGCATCAGGGAAGAGCTGCAGGCGGATGCGTGTATGGGAGAGATCTTTTCGGTAATGGGTGGTTGTGTAGAAGTACAGCCCCTCATCGCTGCGCGCCTTGATGACCTGATAGCTCCGGTGCGCTTTGTGTTTGACGTAGGCGCGTTCGACGGTGGCATAAGTGAAGTAGAAGGGCTTTGTGATGAAGTCACGGTAGTGGCTGTATGCCCACCCCAGTCTCAGCAGTAGAAGTACTCCGATGACTCCAAAGAAGATCAGATACTCTTTGCGTGATTGAAAGAGTGTCGGCTTGGAGAGTGCGGACACGGAAGCTTCTCCAGTGTATCCGATCAGATTGTAGGCAGATCAATCGTGCCTGTATTGGCTGGGATATCCCCATCCTCATAAACCACCTCGAACGCCGGAGAGTGCGTTGCATCGACAAAACGGGTAAAGCGCTTCTGGAAGATCAGATCGACCGTACCGGTAGGTCCGTTACGCTGCTTTCCGATGATCAGCTCCGTCTCCTCTTCGTTGTTACGCAGCAGATCGTCGTATTTCTTCTGGTACTCGGAGATTTTGTCAGCATTGCCTTCTGTCTTGGCCTTCTCCAGCTTCTCCTTCATCTCGTTCATCTTGTAGACTACACCCCGATAGACAAAGAGGATGATATCGGCATCCTGCTCGATGGCTCCTGATTCACGAAGATCCGAGAGCATCGGGCGTTTGTTGTCACGGCTCTCCAGACTACGGTTCAGCTGAGAGAGTGCAATAATGGGGATCTGGAGTTCACGCGCAAGCTGCTTGAGCCCACGGGAGATCTCCGAGATCTCCTGCTGTCTGCCTTCCCGTCCCTCACCGCTCATCAGCTGCAGATAGTCGATGATGGCCATCGATATCTCCGGATGCTGTGTCTTGAGCTTGCGTAGTTTGCTGCGCACGTGGTGGATCGTCGCATAGCCGCCGTCATCGACAAAGAGCTTCTTTTTGGAGAGCTCATCGGTCGCTGCGGAGAGCTGTGACCACTGGTCATCGGTCAGGTCTCCCACACGTAGCTGCTGTAGTGGAATGGAGGTTTTGGCTGCCAAAAGACGCAGCATCAGCTGCTCGGCAGGCATCTCCAGTGAGAAGAACGCCACTCCCTCATCTCGTTCGATCGCTTTGAGGGTCATGTTAAGCACAAGAGCCGTTTTCCCCATCGCCGGTCGTGCCGCGACGATTACCAGATCCCCTTTGCCAAATCCTGAGGTCTTGTCGTTGAGGTTCATAAAGCCTGTATCGGTACCGATGAGCTTGGAGTTCCCCAGTGCTTTGAGGCGGTTGATCTCCTCCATCATCGCCAGTGTGATCTCTTTGGATTCGCGGAAATCCTCGTTGGTGTTGTTCTGGGTGATCTCGTAGAGTTTCTTCTCTACCAGATTCATTACCTCTTCGGCAGGCAGATCATCCTCGATGGTAACCTTCTTGATCTCCGTCGCCAGTGTTGCCAGCGCCCGCTTGGCGGCCTTTGCCTTGATCTCGTTGAGGTAAGCGGAAGTATTGGAGATGGGGTTGGCGGAGAGTACATCGAGCATCGCCACTTCGTCGAACTTACCCATGCGCTGAAGCTCCCCCTTGAGGAACTCCTCGTCAATGGGCTTCTCCTCTCTCGTCAACGCTTCCATTGCCGTAAAGAGATGCTGGTGAAACGGCAGATAGAAGTCGTGTGGATTGAGTTTGGAGGCGATCTCCTCATAGATCTCCGGATCGAAGATGATCGCAGAGAGTACAGCGCGTTCGATGTTGAGGTTGTACATGTTCTCCATCACTCGTTCTCCTCTGCAAAACGCTCCACTTCTTCTACGAAGCGCTCTACAAGCTGATCTTCGGGGAGTTTGGCGATGACTTCGCCTTTAACCATGATGAGTCCCGAACCTTTGCCGTAGGCGATGGCGACATCGGCGTGTTTTGCCTCTCCGATGGCGTTGACCACGCATCCCATGACACTCACATCCATCGGGGTCTTGATGTGGGCGGTGCGTTTTTCCACTTCGGCGACGGCACTGACCAGATCGGCCTCGATACGCCCGCAGGTAGGGCAGGAGATGATGT
>CAYPWA010000160.1:0-3894 GCA_964414325.1 uncultured Sulfurovum sp.
TCACTCCTCACTTCTAAAGCCAAAGGCTTTAGAGCATGAGCGCTTTTGCCATCCAGCTGATGCGCGGCACACTGCCAAGCGACATTGAGCCTGAAGACAAAAATGCCTTTGAAACACTCCAAAAGATGGGGGCACTTGTAGAGGAACACGGGCTCTGGAAGCTCAGCTCACTCTACCGTGCCGGACGGCTCTACATGGGCAAGGACGGGCGCGGGTATATCGAAGCGGAGTTCAAAGAGCAGCGTGATCTGCTCATCGAGCCCGATCATCTCGGCGATGCCAAAAATGGCGATGTCGTCGTCGCCAAACGCTTCATTGGTCGTCGGGGCAGAGCCAGCGGCAAAGTGGTGCTTGTCATCCAAAAAGCGCATCTCTTTACCATCGCCTATACACACCGTGATGAACAGGGTAACTTCACCATCCTCGATATCCGCACTGGAGAACCCACCGAAGCGAAGATGCCGGGAATGGATCTTAAGGCTTTCAAACTCGGTACCGTCCTCAAGGTCGATATCGATACCGATGAAGTGCTGGAGGTCTTCGGACATCTGGAGGATGCCCATGTGGATGAGAAGATCTCGCTGGCACTCTACAACCGCCATGATGCCTTTCCATCCGAGTGTGTTGACGAAGCACTGCAGATAGAATCGGAGGTGACCAAAAGCGAACATGAAGGACGCATTGACCTGACCGATCTGGACTTCTGTACGATCGACCCTGTGACCGCCAAAGATTTCGATGATGCGATCTACTTCGATCTCAAAAGCTATACCCTCTATGTCGCTATCGCAGATGTGAGCCACTATGTCCCCTACTTCACCGAGATCGACAAGGAGGCGAAGAAACGCGGATTTACCACCTACTTCCCGCACAAGTCCTTTCCGATGCTCCCACGCGAACTGAGTGAGAATATCTGTTCACTCAAACCCCGCGTGGATCGTCTGGCATTTGTCGCAAAGATCGCCCTTGATCGCGACACGCTTGCTCCGCTCAAAGAGGAGTTCTTCGAAGCGATCATACACTCCAAACACCGCTTCAACTACGATGCGGTCGATGGGATACTTGCCAACGGCTATAACGGTAACGACGAGACCATCAGTCGTATCCTGCACTGGCTCCTTCCTCTGCACAAGGTCACACAGCGCTTGCGCAAGGCACGGCTTCAGCACGGTTTTGACTTCCGAAGCGAAGAGATCAAACTCACCATTGATGATGCACACGAACTTGTCTCCACGCAGATAGAGACCGGTACACCTTCCCACTCACTCATCGAGGAGTGTATGCTCCTTGCCAATCAGGCGGCCGCCAAACGATTCAAGGGAGACGGGGACAGCATCTTCCGTATCCACGAACCGCCCAAACTCGACAAGATGGAAGCCCTGTTGACAGAGCTTGCCGCCATAGGGCTTTATGTCGAGGAGTATGAGGATAGCCCCGATCTGATCCGTGCCATCCAGAAAGAGGCAAAAAAGATGGGGCTGGAAGCTGAAGTCGATGCGATGATCATCAAATCGCTCCGTCAGGCAAGCTACTCACCCTTCAATGTCGGACACTTTGGACTGGGCTTTAGCCACTACAGCCATTTCACTTCCCCCATCCGCCGATACGCCGACCTGATCCTCCATCGTCTCATCAAGACACAGCTTCGCAACGATGAAGAGGAAGCCGAATACCTCCTGCGCAATATCGAACCGCTCTGTGTGCGTGTCAGTGAACTCGAACGCGAAGCGACCAAAGCCGAATGGGACTTCCGCGACCGCAAATTTGCCCGCTGGGCGGCACGTAACAAAGGAGGCTTCTACGAAGCAGAGGTGATCGAAGCCGGAGAGAGCGCCAAAGCGATCCTAAAAGACCCCTCTGCCCCGCAAGGTATCACCGTCAACCTACGCGGAGAGGGCATCATGCTCTTTGACCGTATCCGCATCATGATCACTGAGGTCAACATCCCTCAAGTGGTGATCATGGCGGAGTTGGTAGCAAAATTGAGCAAAGAGGAGATGGAACTGTAATGGGTTACTGGTTACTGGTTATTGATTATTGGTACAAAAACAAAAGCATTGCCATGCAATGCATACTGACACTCCTTACTCCTCACTCCTCACTCCTCACTCTAAAAATCTCTAAAGGAGATTTTTAAGATGTACCAACGTGAATTCGACCAGCGTCTGCGACAGAACTTACCCAAAGCCGTCCTTCTCTTTGGAGATAACGACTATATGATCGATCACTATATCGAGATGTATAAGGAGAAGCTCAACGCCAAAGAGGAACACCTCTCGCTTTACTTCGACGAGTGGGACTTCGAGCAGGCAAAAGGGTATCTCTCTCAGACCTCGCTCTTTGGTGGGACAAACCTGCTGATCGTTAAGCATGACAAAAAGATCCCCAAAAAGGAGCTCGATCAGCTCATTGCGCTGGCGAACAAAAGTGATGATAACTACTTCCTCTACGGTTACGGAGGATCATCCAGAGATGCCAAGACGCTTCAGAGCAGTTTTGCAGAGAAAAAAGGGGGTGTATGGGTACGCTTCTTCGAGCCCAATATCCGAGACGGCATCCCTCTCCTTCAACAAAAAGCCGCACAGATCGGTCTGGACATCGACCATTATGCCCTACAGCACCTCATGCTCCTGCTCAACAACAACCTTGCGCTCTGCATGAACGAACTGGATAAGCTTGCTATTCTTGACACCAAGGTCACCAGCAAAGAGATCGACCGTCTTGTCTACTCCACGGCACCGCTTGCCATCGAGAAACTGCTGGTCGAGATCTTCAACAAAAAACCCATCACCGCGACCATCACCAAGCTGCTTGAACTGGGCGAAGATGAATCCTCCATCCTGCGTGCCACACAGTACTTTGTCAACGAGATCTTTCTCATCAACGCCTACATCAAAGTGCATGGTGCGCCTGACTTCAAGGAGATCTTCGGGTTCTTGCCGCCGCAGTACGTCCGAGACCAGAAACAGCAGCTTGCCCTGCGTGTCAAGTCCGCCGCACTGCTGAAGATCTTCGAGCACCTGCTTGAGAGCGAGATCCTCATGAAACAGGCTCCCACCGCCCAGCGGGAAGTCCTGCTCTACAGCATGCTCATCAAGATACAGGGGTACCTGTAGGTGTGTCCCTTGTGGGCACCCTTCGCCATAAAACGATGACATCTTCTTCAAGGGCAACCACAAGGGTTACCCCTACATCTTAATGCATATCTAAGATAATTTCTGCTAATATATTGCTTCCAAAAATTCCTGCTCGTTTTTTTGGACGGAGAAATCCGCATTTTGAAACGGGCTATTAAACCAAAAGGAAACACATGACTTGTTATGAAACACTGTTCGTTGTCAAGCCTACGCTGACAGAAGAAGAGATCAAAGCACAGGTAGAGAAGATCAAAGAGGTATTGACAAAAGTAGATGCCGAACTTCTCGCTGCTGATGACATGGGGATGAGAAGACTCGCTTATCCTGTAGAGAAGAATGAGAGAGGGTACTACACCGTACTCTACTACAAAGCAAACGGTGAAGCGATCGCAGAGATCGAAAGAAACCTCAAGATCAACGAAGAGGTCATTAAGTTTTTGACAGTAAAATATGTCAAAGGCAAAGAGATCGCACAATTTGACAAACTTGTCGCTGCTGCGAACACTGAGAAAAAAGAAGAGAGCAAAAGCGAAGAGGCTGCAGAAGCTTAATCCGGCGACTTTACAGGAGCGACCCTTATGTACAACAAAGTGATTTTAGTAGGAAACCTTACCAGAGATGTCGAGGTCAGATATACACCGAGCGGCACTGCCGTAGGGAATACCGGTCTGGCCGTGAACAGAAAGTTCAAAGCCGCTACTGGTGAGCAGAAAGAGGAGACGATGTTCATCGACATCACCTTTTTCGGAAGAACTGC
>CAYPWA010000161.1:0-3885 GCA_964414325.1 uncultured Sulfurovum sp.
CCGAGCATACGCTCAACCGTATCAAGAACTTCTTTGAGACCTACAAAATGCTTGAGCCCAACAAGTGGGTGAAAGTAAGCGGCTTTAAAGACAAAAAAGCCGCGACTGAGATCCTTGACAAAGCGATCAAGAACTATAAATAAGTGGGGAATGAGTAGTAAGGTAGTGGGTAGTGTTTTTTACCCTCAACCTTTCACTCCTACTTCCTACCTCTTCACTCAATCATATCCCCAGTTCCTTTTCTCGATTATCCAAATAACGGTTTACCCCTTCAACAATACCTTTGGCAATTCGTTCCTGATAATCCTCTGTGAAGAGACGGTTACGCTCTTTGGTGTTGGTGATGTAGCCCACTTCTACCAGTATGGAAGGTCTGCTCGCCCCTACCAGTACATAGAAAGGGGCGGGGCGCACACCGCCGTTTTGGGCATCGTGGTAACGTGACTTGAGACGTTTCATGATATGACGCTGTACATCGATGGCGAGTTTGTTCGACTCTACGATTTTGGGACCGTTGAGTACCGAATCGATAATAACATCCTTGCTGAGTGCATCTGCACCCTGAAGAACAGCGGCATTCTCACGGGCTGCGATACGCTGAGAGCGAGTATCCCGTGTCTTTTGCAGGAAATAGGTCTCTATTCCCTCTACTGCTTCAAAACGACTCTTGTTTGCAATGGCATTGGCATGGATCGAGATGAAGACATCCGCATCTTTCCTATCGGCGATACGGGTACGCTCACCCAGTGTGAGAAAACGGTCACTCCCTCGGGTCATATAGACTCTGTAGCCTTCACGTTTAAATGCCTTGTTGAGCTTCTTGACGATCTGGAGTACCAGCTCTTTCTCCTGTCTACCGCCACACTGTGCACCACAGTCGTGTCCACCGTGTCCCGCATCGATCACAACAAGACGATGAGAACGATCCGGGCCCATACAAGCGGTAAGAAGCAGCAGTGCCGCTGCCAATAAAATACCCTTGATCTCTTTCATGCCCTCTCCTTTAAAGTTCGATCTCTCGTTTTCGGTTGTTCAGATAGCTCTGTATCCCCTCTGCGATCCCTTTGGCGATCAGCTCCTGATAGGCAGGGGTGAAGAGGCGCTTACGCTCTCTTGGATGGGAAATATATCCCACCTCCACCAAAATGGAAGGGCGGCTCGCACCCACGAGTACCCAGAAAGGTGCGTGACGCACACCGCCGTCTTTCACCCCTCTGTAACGTGTTCGCAGGTTGCCGAGAATATGTCGCTGTACATCAATCGCCAACTTGTTGGACTCGATGATCTTGGGACCGTTGAGTACCGAGTCAATGATCACCTTCTTACTCAGCGACGTCCCCGCCCCCTTAAGCACCGCTCTGTTCTCACGTGCGGCGATACGCTGCGACTTGGCATCTCTCGTTTTTTGCAGGTAGAAGGTCTCTACACCGTGTGCCTTGTTGCGTTTGCTTTTGGGAACGGAGTTTGCGTGGATGGAGACAAAGATACGGGCATCCTTCCGATCGGCGATATGTGTACGCTGCCTGAGCTTGAGAAACACATCCCTACGTCTGGTCATATAGACACGGTAGCCCCGTTTCTTGAGCTGCCGTTCCACCCGCTTGGCGATCTGAAGCACCAGATCCTTCTCACGCTTTCCGCCACCGATGGCACCGGTATCATGTCCTCCGTGCCCCGCATCGATCACGATCAGTTCCCCTTTACCCTTGGTATAAATGTTTTTGGGAGTATGGATGATCTTTCCCTTAGGTTTTTGGGCTTTGGCATGGTGTTTTTTGGAAGTGCTTTTGACTGAAACTTTGGTCTTTTTAGGCTCATACTTCTTTGTATGATGTTTTGTCACTTTAAAAGGCGGCAGCGGGATATGGTAGGCGTTGTAAGCAAAGAGCGGACGGTAGGGGTTGCAGCCGTATCCCCGTTCTGTCTCCAGTACAACACGTACGGTATTGCGCTTGTACTGGGAGATACGGATAGAGCGACAGTGTGAAGTGCGGAGCCCTTTCCCTACGCTGCTGTTTTTAAGCCTTGCATTGGGGATATCAAAGACCTCGCGGTAGGGATGGTTGAGGGCAAAGTGGCGAATCTTGCTCTTGTTGTAGCTGCCATTGAAGTGAAGCCTCAGCTCCCCTTTTTTCAGTTCCGCCTTCTCAAGGATCGCAACGGACGCCGCCAGCCATACGGCAGTGGCAAGCCACAGAAGTACAACGCGTTTCACGCTACTTCTCTTCTCCGTTCATCAGTCTATCCATCAGCTCTTTGACGGTGATGATCTCTTTGAGACGGTAGCCGTTGGCACCGGTAAAGAAGAGTCCGGTCTCAGCGATCCCGTCATAGGCATCGGAGAGACGGTCGGCGATACAGTATCCGACGATCTTCGCCTCTTCACCACGGTTGCAAGGTGCGACACAGTTGGAGATACACGCTACTTTGGGAGCCGTTCCCTCTTCGATACGCTTATGCAGCTCCGTTTTGACCCCACGTGCAGGATATCCAACAGGCGATTTGAAGAGTTTGATATCATCCTCTTTGGCATTGATGATGATGTTCTTCATCACATCACTCGCATCACACTCCACTGTCCCGATAAAGCGTGTCCCAAGCTGTACACCGCTGGCACCAAGTTCCATCATTTTGACGATATCGTTATGATCCCAGACACCGCCTGCAGCGATGACAGGCATATCTCCCCAGTTCTTCGCCTCCTCTACAACAGGAGGAAGGATCGCTTCAAGCTGATTCTCCGGCAGGAAACACTCCTCGTACTTAAATCCCTGATGCCCACCGCTGAGAGGCCCTTCTACGATGACCGCATCGGGAAGTCTATTGTGGGTTTTTTTCCATCGTCTACAGAGGATACGCAGTGCTTTTGCCGTAGAGACGATAGGCACAAGTGCCACATCGGGGTAGTCTTTGGCAGCCTCGGGCATCGTCAGCGGCAGTCCCGCACCGGTAATGATGATATTCGCACCCGCTTCACAGGCATCACGCACCACTCTGTCATACTCGCTCTGCGCATAGAGGATGTTTGCAGCAAGCGGTTTGTCTCCGCAGATCTTTCGTGCATTGTCAAAGATCTGTTTGAGTGCTTTGAAAGAGTAGAAGTTGATCGCATCGAGCGGTCGATGCTCTTTACCTACCATCTCCTTGTCATCAAGGTAAGTTCTGTTCTTGTAAACGCCGGTACCCACAGCAGAGATGACCCCCAGTCCTCCCTCTTTGGAGACGGTACCCGCCAGTTGATCCCAACTGATACCAACCCCCATACCTCCTTGGATGATCGGCTTTTCGATCGTGTATTTTCCTATTTTCAACGGTTTGAATGTCATGATCCCACCTTCACTTTCGCAAACTTTCTCTTACCGACCTGAAGGATATACTCCCCTGCTTCCAGATTGATCTTCTCGTCAGTCACTTTCTCCTGATCGATGCGTACCGCCCCCTGCTTGATATCGCGTCTGGCTTGCGATGTGGAGGGCTCGATCCCCGCATCAACCAGTGCTTTACATATCCAGATACCCTCTTCTACGGAGACCTCGGGCATATCGTCAGGAAGTTTGTTAGCTTTGAATACCTGATCGAATGCCGTTTTGGCAGCTTTCGCGGCTTCCTCATCATAAAAGCGCGTTACCAACTCCATCGCCAGATCCTCTTTGGCTCTTTTGGGATGCAGTGTGCCTGCCTCCACCTCGGCTTTCATCTGTGCGATCTCCTCAAGCGAACGGGTGCTGAGTAGTTCGTAGTAGCGCCACATCAGTTCATCTGAGATCGAAAGCGTCTTGGCGTAGATATCGTTGGGGGCTTCGGTGATACCGATGTAGTTGTTCAGCGACTTGCTCATCTTCTGCACGCCGTCGAGCCCTTCGAGGATCGGCATCATCAGCACCG
>CAYPWA010000162.1:0-3863 GCA_964414325.1 uncultured Sulfurovum sp.
AAACGGCACGAAGATCAAGATAGCCATAGCCCATAGTGGGTATTATAAGAGACGACAGCTTGTGGTGTATCGCCGCAAGGATTTTACGATACTGGAGTAACGGAAAATGGCATACTATACTTGGATATTGGCATTTCATGTCATGAGTTTCGTCAGTTGGATGGCGATGCTCTTCTATCTGCCCAGACTCTTTATCTATCACCGAGAGCATGCTGACAACAAGGCGTTCGGGGAGGTGGTGCAGGTACAGGAGTACAAGCTCTACCGCTATATTGGTCTGCCTGCGATGTGGGCGACGATCCTCTCGGGCGGGACGATGCTCTATCTCAATCCTGCGATCTTCCAAAGTGGCGGATGGATGCATGCCAAACTTGTTTTCGTTGCGCTGTTGATCGCCTATAGTTTTTCACTTGACCAAATACGTAAAAGATTGATCGAGGACCCTTACTACAAAAGCGGTAAATATTTTCGTTTTTACAATGAGGTACCCACACTGTTGATGATCGGCATTGTCATTATGGTTGTAGTCAAACCGTTCTGATTTGACACTAAATTATTTTGTGTTATAATCTTTGGACTGAAAACCATATATTTAAAGGATAACCATGGAACTACCAGCACTGAAACTCCCAACGATCGAACTGCCGTTCGATATCCCGACACTTCTGCACCCTCCGGTCGATCACTTTGCGATCGCCATTCCGGTGCTTGTATTGATCATCGAGGTCATCAACCTAGTAGCGAAAAAGCGTGCGATCGGGGTACTCTCGTTTGCACTGTTGATCATCGGTATGATCGCGGCGATCGCAGCTTACTTTACAGGACTGCATGACGGAAGTGAAGCGTTCGATGCCTTGACTCAGGCAGGACAGGCAGAGCTCAAAGAGCATAAACTTCTGGGAACCTATCTGATGCTGGCATCTGTGGTAGTGGTACTTTTCAAACTGCTCTCTGCATTGATTAAAAGAGGACTGGTAAAAGGACTTTATCTTCTTATTCTTGTACTTTTTGTAGCCGGAATTCTCAAGCAGGGTAAAGATGGTGGAGAGCTCGTCTACAAATATGGTGCAAATGTAGAGAGGGTAGCAGACCTTGATAGTGATCTTTTCGATGCGAAAGAGGAGCTTGATGAGCTAAAAGAAGAGATGGAGTCTGCGACACAAAAAGCGGAAAAAGCGGTCGAGGCGACCAAAGCTGCCGTCTCGGAAGCAGCGGATGCCGCTGCAAAAAAAGGAACGGAAGTGGTAGAAGCTGCAAAGCAGAGTGCGGCTGATGCAGTTGAAGCGGCAAGTCAAAAAACCTCCGAGGCTGTTGAGGCTGTCAAGCAGAAGGCGGCTGAACTCAAAGAGAGTGTAGCACCCGCCGCACCTGAGATCGAAAAAGTCCCTCAGGCTGTAGAGACTCCTGAAGTGGCAACCCACTGATCTCCTCGCTTTCGTGAACGTCAACTGCGTTCACGGAACACTCCATAGTCAATACAATTCGTACATTTTTTTATGACGATCCGTCACCGGTATTGTCATAGTATTCTAGTTCATATACCTCTTCCGGCTCCACTCTTTTTAGCGTTGAGAGATATTTTGCCATCTGTTTGATCTCCTCGTCACTGAGGGATTTGGCAAATGAGATCATGATTGTACCGAACGCACTGCGTGTTTTGCCCTTTTTCAGATCGAAAAGACGTTCACGCAGTACTGATTCCTTACGTCCCTGCAGTCTGGGAGTCGCTCCGATCCCTTCGGCGTAAATCCCGTGACATGAACTGCAGCCGTTCTTCATATAGAGCTGACGCATCGCTTCATTTTCGTTACTCTGCGTCGCATACATCAGTGTCGTACACAGTCCAATTAACCATAACGATTTCATCCGATCACTCCTTTGTAAAGGGATAGTGTATTTTAGCCAAATAGAGACCTGAAGCGGGTGCAAGTGTATGGAGATGCTGTTTTTTACTTTCAAGCTGTTCTTTGAGTGTTTCTATATCGCACAACCCTTGTGCATAGAGCATTGCCGCCTGTGTCATCATTCGTACTTGTGAACGCAGAAAGCCGTTGGCTTCAAAGGTAATGCAGTGCAAATCGCGAATTTGGTAGCTACGTGCGTTGTAGATGGTACGGATCGTGCTGTGTGGCTGCGATCCGCTCTTGTGAAAGTATCTGAAGTCGTGCTCTCCCTCAAAGTGTGCCAGTGCCTCCCTAAGACGCTTCTGATCGTAGGAGGGGAAATAGCTGATATAGTTTCGTTCAAATACCGTAGGAAAGGTTGTCTTGAAAATGTAGCGATAGAGACGTCTTTTGGCATCGAATCGTGCATGAAACGTCGGATATGTCCTTGTGAGGGTACGAAATCGGATCGCTTCGAGTTTTCGGTTGAGCAGGGTTTTGAGCTTGGCAAGATCCCTCTCCCAGAAAGGGGGAACATCGAAGTGGATCACCTGTCCTGTGGCGTGTACGCCTCTGTCCGTTCGACCACTGCCTGTGACGGCACTTTCTATCTGAAGTGAACGTAGTGTCTTCTCCAAGATGCCTGTGACGGTCTGATGTGTTGTTGTCTGTCGCTGAAATCCGTAGAAGGCACTGCCGTCATAGGCGATGACCGCTTTTATACGCATCTTAGAAGTACCTTGCAACCCGTTTTTGAAAGAGAAGCATACCACCGCCCAGTATCAAGGTCACGGCAACTGCAAGGAGGGAGAAATTGCCCCATTTTTCCAGAGATGAAGCGGTAAGATAGAGCAGTAACGCCGTAGCGAAGATGACAAGAAACGTATGGTTTGACTGGTAACGCGGATTGATCATCGTGAAGGCTGCGACAAGATAGACCGAAAGCAGTGGGATAAGACTGACAAAGAGGAAAAAGAGCATACGGTGCATGATCTTTGCATCCGTAGCCGCCTTTTGCCAGTAGGTGACAATATCTTCAAAATGAAAATGTCTTGTTCGGGTCGTATCGAACGCTTCAAGGGTTTCGTACTGTGCTTCCTGCAGACTCTCCTGAGTATAGGTGTAACCATAGCCCTTTTGAAGAAGAAGAGAAGGTTGGTCGTTACTGCGACGCATTATTCCCTCTGTGGCGGCAAAGAACTGTTCGTGAAGCATATCGGTACGGTTGTAGATGACAAGGTCCTTGAATCTTCCGGTGCTCTCGTTCCGCTCTTTGACATAGACATAATACTCACCGAACTTCTGACCGAGTTTCCCCGGAACGATATTGAGTTTGGCTTCACTCTTTTTCTCCTCTTTGAACGACTTGTAGAGCTGTTTGCTCATAGGCATCGCCAAAAAAGAGAATGTCAGCAGCAGCAGAGAGAAGAGCAGGCTGATCAGAAAAAGGTTGTGCAGTATTCTTCGTGCGGGAAGACCGAGTGCATAAAGTGCAATAAGCTCATTGTCCGTGGAGAGTTTGACCAGCACATTGGCAAGGGCTGCAATGAAAGAGAGCGGCAGGGTATAGAAAACGATATCAGGTACGGAGTAACTAAAAAGTGTGAGCAGTTCGATGAAGGTAAGCTTGATCTGTGCGGTCAAGGCGGAGATCTTGACAAGGTAGACCAGTGAAATGATCAAAAAGAAAGGCAGGAATATCGTCAGGAACGACTTGGTGAAGTTCGTGGTGATATATCCTTTGATCTTAACCATAGATAAGCTTCTCCAGTAGCTGCGTAGCCTGTGTATCGTAGAGATAGACAATGAATGTCGCCATGGCAAGGAAAGGAACGAAGGGTACACCCCTCTCCCGGTAGATGAGTGCCGGGATCATTGCCAGTATAGCGGAGAAGAAGATCGCCACGAAGAAATTGGGAAATCCGAGCAGCGCGCCCATTGTCCCCGCGACGATCACATCCGCACCGCCCATCGCCTGAC
>CAYPWA010000163.1:0-3836 GCA_964414325.1 uncultured Sulfurovum sp.
AGCGGCAGCAAAAAAGAGATGATGTCCCGTATGGAACGCCCCAAGCAGGGAGAGGACACCGAGGAGAAAAGGGTACTGTACCAGATTGGCTTTGTGTACCGGTGCGGTCAGCTTGACCCCTGCGATGACAGGCAGCATCTGAAAGAGTGCGGCGAACATGAACGAGAGCATCACCCCCAGTGTCAGGGTGTGGGTGAGGATGACCGCTTCGATATTGTCAGCATCGAAGATTCGTGTGTCAAAAAGGAGTACCAGTACACCCGCAAGCAGTCCGAAGAGGGCACCGCTGAGAAAAAATCGGAAAACTACCGAAATGGGTGGTGCCTGATCGAGAGAGAGCCCGTTTTGGTCAAACATCGCAGAGTGCCTTCAGATCAAGTCTACCGTCCATACAGATGAGAATGTGCCACAGGTGGTCTGCGTCTTCAACCGTATAGACGTTGAGATGCTGCCCTTTGGCAAGTTCGATCAGCGGAATGGGATTTTTGCGGTGGAGCATATAGAAGTAGTTCCCCTCTCCAAGCTCACGCAGTGCCGCGATAGCATGCTCCAGCGGAAGGGGGTGCTCCATCTCTCTGGCATCGAGGTATATCCGTTCGGGTTGGGTCACGATCAGATCTCCACCTGTTTCATCTTCTCCAGAGTCTCCTCTTTGAGATCGGGCGGGAGGAGACGTTCGCACATCGCGTAGAGCATCTGCTCCTCTTTCATATTGTGCTGTTGCAGCAGGATCATCATCGATTCACACAGTGAGAGGTAGGCATCTCTGTCCTGCGCCTCCATCGCTTCCGCCATCTTGCCGATGAGCCCTTTGACCTGTTCATGCTCGTAGCGCATGACCTGCGTAGGTCCTTGTGTATTTCCCGTCTGTGCTTCAAAGGCAGGAAAGAGCTCCTCCTCTTCTCTTTTGAAGTGTCGGAGGGTGTCGTTGCTAAATGCCAAAAAGGCTTTTTCCGCACCCGCCCAGTCTCCGTTGGCAACTGCCTGTTCTGCTTCAGCAAAGATCGTGTCGCACGCTCTGTGTTCATCGGTCATAAATTGTGAAATACCCATTGTTTTCTCCTTAATTAATAGAATGTAATCATCTCATCCCAGTGTTGTGGCGAGAGAAGGATCGCTTCGACCCGTTTTTGCCACAGTGCACGGAACTGTTTTTTCTCCTCCTCAGAGGCGAGTCCCTGCAGCGCTTTGCCCATCAGTGGTTTCATTGCAGGATCGCCCGGGATGACGGAAGGATCATAGCTTAGTTCGACGCTCTTTGCGGTATCGAGCCTTGTCAGTCTGACCTCTCCGTGCATCGGAACCTCATAGCGGATCAGGTTGTTACGGGAGAAGTGTCCTTGTATCCCCTTGAATCCGTTCACACCGCTGGCACCGGCAACAAAAGAGATGACATTGCAGATCACGCCGGTGACCCCTTCGGTCTCTTTGTCTCTCATTGAGACCTGTATCATCCCACGTTGAGGCAGTGCGGCGGGATAGAGCTTTTCAAGCCCTCTGAGTGCCATCAGGTAGGCTCCTGCGACCGTAGGACAGGAGTGCCCGGCGAGTTTGACGCAGTCGAGGTAGGTGATCTCGAGCTTTCCCTCCTCGAAGGCACCCAGAAAATCACTGAGCGGATCTTGGAGGGAGATTGCGGGAACCTTGTCAAAAAAATCGGGATAGTGCATGACTTCTCCTTGAAAAATGATTCAGATTATAATTGAAAAGATGTAATAAGCACTTGATACAGGTCAAGAGCCGATCAAGTAGAGGAATTAAACCCTATTTAAGTAATTGAGAGTAAAATACTCCTAATTAAAACTATCATACAAAGGATTCACTATGATGCAAGGTGTACCACAACCAGCCTTCTATATCTTCAAATGTCAGCAGTCCGCACCTCCGGGCATGCCCAAACCAAGCTGTGTCAGCCAGAATGACCCTGAGTCACAGCAACTCTTTCAGCATCTCGCACAGCAGCTGATGATGAAAGGGATCATCGGAACGGTACAGCCGATCCAGACAGGCTGTCTCAACCGATGTCAGCAAGGACCGGTCATGCTCGTAGAGCCCGGACATACAATGTATGTGGGATTGACCAAAGAGAAGATCGACCGTATCATCGATGAGCATATCATCGGCGGCAATGTGGTCGAAGAGTACGTGATCCCCGAAGAGATGTGGGGTGAGCCCGTACCGCCTTCGCAGATGGCGCGATAGTATTTTGCCGGAGTGCCGTGTACAATTTCTTCACAATTACTGTATAATATAGTAAGAAATTCGGTATAATTCCGGCAATTTTACGATCAGGTAGGACGATGATGAACATTACCATGCTTTATTCCAAACTGCATAGAGCGACCGTGACCGATGCGAACCTCAACTACGTAGGCTCCATCACGATAGATCAAGATCTTCTCGATGCCGCCAATATGCGCGTAGGACAGAAGATCGATATCGTCAATATCAACAACGGTGAGCGTTTCTCTACCTATATTATCTCCGGAGAGCGCGGCAAGGGAGATATCTGTCTCAACGGTGCCGCTGCACGGAAAGTACATAAGGGCGACAAGATTATCATCATCGCCTATGCAGTCATGAGCGAAGCGGAAGCGGAAGCCTACAAGCCAAAGATCGTCATCCTCAATGATGACAATACGATCGCACAGTCTTTCGAAGGGCTCGAATAATGTTCGAGGGCTTCGATATGGGCAAGATGTCTGAGATGATGTCTCAGATGCAGGAGAAGGCCAAAGAGTTGCAGGAGCAGGCAAAAAACGTCGAACTGACGGCAAAGGCAGGCGGCGGGATGGTCGAGATACGTGCCAACGGTGCGGGAGAGATCATCGATCTGAGTATTGACGAGTCTCTGCTGGAAGATAAAGAGTCGCTGCAGATCCTGCTGATCTCGGCGATGAACGATGTCAATAAGATGGTCGAGGACAATAAAAAGTCCCAGGCGATGGGGATGCTTGGCGGGATGAACCCTTTCGGGTCTTAATCAGCGTTTGGTATCTACCAGATAAGTGAACTCTTTGGAGTTCTTGAGCTTCAATATCTTCACGGCACTTTGTGAGTGTCCGCCTTCTGCTTGTTTGATGCGTTTCATCAGTTTGCTCAGCTTCATCTCTTCTCCTTTTCATTGATTTTCCTTTTAAAAGGATATGCGATCATAACGGTATATGATTACCAAACAGTAACAAGGAGTTACCATGAACCCCGTCACCGAAGCGATAGAGAATGATTCCATCGCCACACTCAAAGCCCTCGTCAAAAAGGGTGCAGACCTCAACAAACCTATTTTGATAGGCGAAGAGTACGAACTGGAGGACTATGACGAGATCAGTCCGCTCTTCTATGCGATCCGAAAGTATGCCTCGCTGGAGCTGATCGAGTTTATGCTCGAGAACGGCGTGGATCTTTTCGAGACCGACAGTGACGGCATCACGGCACTGGATATGGCGATCAAGTTCAAACGCAAGGATATCATCAAGTTCTGTATCGACAAGGGCTTCGATCTGAACACGACGACAAGGAAGAGCGGCATTACTCCTGTGATGCTTGCCGCCTGTTTCTCCGATACGGAGATGATGGATATGCTGCTTGAAGGCGGCGGAGATATCAACGCCACGGATCGTGCGGGTATGAGCCCACTTGACTACTCCCGAAAGCTCGGGCAGAAGAAGATGCAAGAGCACCTCAAAGCCAAAGGTGCCAAACACGCTGCCTACAGAGATTTAAAATGATACTATAGCGGTATCCCCCTTTTTTACCACATTTTCGATACAATTACACAATTTGAGACAAGGTGTGACCATGACTGTAACACGTTTCGCTCCCTCTCCGACAGGGTA
>CAYPWA010000164.1:0-3834 GCA_964414325.1 uncultured Sulfurovum sp.
GTCCGATAAGGTTCTTTCGGGAGACTTGAGTGCGGGGTGTACGCTTTTGACATCCGACAAGGCATGGGAGCTAAGTGGACTGGTTGTCGTACCGACCGGTTCTACATTGATGATTGACCCGGGTACAACGATCAAAGGGCAGCCCGGAACGGGAGATCAGACATCCTACTTGGTTGTCGACAAGGGGGCAAAGATCATTGCTGACGGTACGCAGGAGAAGCCGATAGTCTTTACTTCGGTGGAAGATACTCAAGAGGTCGGTCTCTGGGGAGGACTGACCATCATCGGTACGGCAGCCAACGATCAGGTACAGCCTTATGAGGTTAACGAGAACTTTGTAGCCGATAGTTCGGATATGAACGGTAGTTCGGGGATTTTGAGAAACGTGAAGATCCTCAACTCCGGTATTACCATGGAACAGGACAAAGAGATCAACGGTCTAAGCCTTGTGGGTGTTGGTTCTGGTACGGTGATCGAAAACCTTACGGTAGACTACTCCGATGACGACTGTGTGGAGACATGGGGCGGTACGGTCAACTTTACCAATGTCACTGTTGCTCACTGTACGGATGACCACTTCGATATCGATGACGGATACAGTGGAACGGTCAAAAACCTTGTGATCAATCAAACTACGGGGAATGCGGGTATTGAGATGTCCGGACATACGGCGGCAACCTTTGACGGTGTGACGATCACACAAGATACATCTGCCAAAGAGGGCGGTATCTACTTCAAAAAAGATGGTATCGGCGGACACTTCAAAAATGTAGTAATTACCGACAACAGCACAGATGGATATGGTGCAATCCACTCCAAGGGGAATGCGGATATTGATAATGTAACGTTTGAGAATGTGATGATCAACGGTAGCTCAACAGATCCACGCTTTACGGGAGATTCTGCAGTGGCACTCAGTGAGAAGTTTTCGCAAGGAGAGGGAAACAATATGGATTGTGTGACACCTTCAAACACGACACTCTCCGGTGACCTAACAGGTTGTACACTGTTAACAAAAGATAAAGTATGGCAACTGAGCGGACTGGTAGTGGTGCCAACAGGCTCTTCTCTTTATATCGAAGCGGGAACAACGATCAAAGGACTTCCAGGAACGGGAGATCAGACCTCATATCTGGTGGTAGATAAGGGTGCGAAGATCTTTGCAGATGGTACTCCGGAAGAGCCGATTGTCTTTACCTCTTACGAAGACAAACAAGAGGTCGGTCTCTGGGGAGGACTGACCATCATCGGTACGGCAGCCAACGATCAGGTACAGCCTTATGAGGTTAACGAGAACTTTGTAGCCGATAGTTCGGATATGAACGGTAGTTCGGGGATTTTGAGAAACGTGAAGATCCTCAACTCCGGTATTACCATGGAACAGGACAAAGAGATCAACGGTCTAAGCCTTGTGGGTGTTGGTTCTGGTACGGTGATCGAAAACCTTACGGTAGACTACTCCGATGACGACTGTGTGGAGACATGGGGCGGTACGGTCAACTTTACCAATGTCACTGTTGCTCACTGTACGGATGACCACTTCGATATCGATGACGGATACAGTGGAACGGTCAAAAACCTTGTGATCAATCAAACTACGGGGAATGCGGGTATTGAGATGTCCGGACATACGGCGGCAACCTTTGACGGTGTGACGATCACACAAGATGAGTCTGCCAAAGAGGGTGGTATCTACTTCAAAAAAGACGGTATCGGCGGACACTTTAAAAATGTAACCGTAATCGACAACAGTACGGACGGATACGGTGCGATCCACTCTAAAGGCAATGCGGATACTGCGAATATCTCCTTTGAGAATGTCACACTCGAAGGTAGTGCGACGGATGATCGTTTCACTGGAGATTCGGCAGATGCGATCAAGTCCGTATTTGAATCGGGTACGAATAACACGATTAAGTAGTTATAACGGGGACTCTCCCCGATATTGCCAAAAACGATAACAAAAGCATTACGGTAATGTTTCCGATCTGTTACCGCTTTTTGGCACTATTGCATCCATTATCACTTTCTACACAACAAGGAAAACACATATGATCAATACACCAAAGGTACTTTTTGTCTCCGCTATGTTGGCATGGTCGGGTACATCACTGTATGCATCAAGCAATGCGGAGATGGTCAAAAATATCATGAAGCTTCGTGCGGATGTAGAGGGACTCTATAGCAAAATAGATGAGAACAAAGAGAACTATAAGTCTCAGATGAAGTCTTATGCGAGGCAACTTGAGGACAATGAAGCGCAGGTCAATCGTAAAGAGACGGCGATCAAGGTTGCCGAAGACAAGATCAAAAAACTTGAGGAGAAGATCGCCGCCAAAGGTGCGGCATCGGATGATCTCAAGCCGATGCTTGAAAAAGCGATTGAGAATCTAAAGCAGGTGATTGCGCACGGATTCCCTTTCAAGCGGGAGGAGCGTATTGCTGAGCTTGAGAAGATCAAAACAGAGCTTGAAAAAGGTGACATTACCCAAGAGAAAGCACTTTCTCTTGTCTGGGCAAGTTATGACGATGCGCTAAGAATGACCAAGGAGATCGGTCTGTTCAAGCAACAGATCAAGCTTGGCGGCGAAGAGAAACTTGCAAAAGTTGCCAAGATCGGGACAGTGATGATGTTTTTCAAGACACCGGACGGTCAAGTTGGGTATGTGACAAACAACAACGGAAGATATAAGTATGTCGTTGCCGATGACAGCCAATCGAAAGAGCAGATCGAAGCGATCTTTGATGCATTACAAAAACAGATCAGAACGGGCTACTTCAATCTGCCCAATGCACTGGTCGCCCAAGGAGTAAAGTAAGATGAAAAGAGTACTGTATGCGATCGTAGCACTATGTATGGTAACGACACTGGGGGCAAGTGAGCTTTCTAGTGCGTATCAAAAAGAGTATACTTTTCTCAAAGCGCAAAAGCGAGAGCTTGAAGCACAGTTGAAAAGGGAGTCGGCGCAACAGCAGCAGGCGCTTGAAGAGGCGAAAAAGAAGTTGGCGCAACTTCAGGAGAAGCTGGTAGCCGTTTCCGACAAAGCCCAAAAGGTACAGGAGAAGGTTGAAAAGCTGAGCAAAAAAGCCGAAGAGGTGGCGCAAAACGGTGACCTTGCCTCTCGTGTACTGCTTCAGTCCACCGATACACTTAAGAGTTACGGGATAGTTGTGGATGAGAGCAATCAAACAAGCAGTAATCAGAAATTGCAAAAAGCATTCGATATGTCTTTGGGGCTCTACAAGAAACTCTCTTCGGTTCATACGGAAAAAGGGAAGTTTTATTTGCCAAACGGCAAACCAGTAGCGGGTGACATTGTCAAAGTCGGGAATGTCGCTGCATACGGGATCGCCAAAGAAGCAGCGGGTGCATTGGCACCGGCAGGAGAAGGGAAATATAAACTTTGGAATACTTCGGAGGCTGCGGATGATGCCAAAGCACTCTATGCGGGCAAAGCATTGCCTACACTGGATATCTTTCTGTATGAGAATCTGGATAAAGAGGTAGCGTTCAAAAAAGAGAAGACGATGATGGATACCATCAAAGCCGGTGGCGTGATCGGTTATATCATTCTTGGTCTGGGGCTGATCGGTTTGCTGTTGATTGCGTTAAGGATTCAGCTTCTATTGAAGTCCGGCTCGAACGTAGAGGCTCTAACCAAGACGGTAGAGGAGAAGCTCAAGACTGGCGGTGTGGCTGCAGCGCAAGAGGCGATCAAAGGCTTTAAGGGCTCTACGGCAAGGGTTTTGAAGGCTACACTGAGAAACATCACCAGAGATAGAGAACACATCGAAGATATCGTGATGGAGAACATCCTTAACGAGAGTTCTAAC
>CAYPWA010000165.1:0-3785 GCA_964414325.1 uncultured Sulfurovum sp.
GGTTGGCGGAGTAGATCGTCACCTCTTTGAGATCTTTGTTTTTCTCTCCGGTGAGAGAGTTGAACTCATAGATCGCTTCGACCTCGTCACCGAAGAACTCGACACGAATGGCAAACTCCTCCGAGTAAGCAGGGTAGATGTCGATCACCTCACCCGTGACCCGAAAGTTCCCGATGTCGAAGAATTCGTCATTGCGTTTGTAGCCCATATCGACCAGTTTAAGCAGCAGGGCTTTCTGATCGTACTCCTCACCGACGACCAGTTTCTGGACGATACTTTTGTAGTCCTCAGGCGATCCTAATCCGTAGTTGGCAGAGACCGAAGCGATGACGATGACATCGTCATGGCTCAGCAGCGAAGCGGTCGCGGAGAGTCTGAGGCGTTCGAGCTCTTGGTTGATCGAACTGTCCTTTTCGATAAAGAGATCCTGTCTGGGCAGATAGGCCTCGGGCTGATAGTAGTCGTAGTAGGAGATAAAGTACTCCACATGGTTGTTGGGGAAGAAGCTCTTGAACTCACTGTAGAGCTGTGCGGCAAGCGTTTTGTTATGCGTCATGATCAGCGTGGGCTTTTTGGTCTTCTCGATGATCTTCGCCATCGTATAGGTCTTGCCCGATCCGGTCACTCCCAGCAGCGTCTGGTAGCGGTTTCCCGAAAGAATGGACGTTGAGAGCTTCTCGATCGCTTCAGGCTGATCTCCCGAGGGGGCGTAGGGGCTTTTGACGGTGAAGTCTGGCATTATTTCCCACCTTCTTTTCTCTTTTGCCACCAGAGGAATGCGAACATCAGTCCGGGTGTCTTGGCAATGGACTCATCGAAGATGAAATGCTCCAGATCACGCACAGGCAGTTCGACCACCTCGATCTCTTCTGCATCCACACCCCCTCCCTCGCTCACATGCATCTTTTCATCCACCTCGGCGTAATAGAGCGTCTGTTTACTTCCGGCGAATCCCACGGAGGTATGAAATGCCGTGACACGCTCGATCGCATCCAACGGTACTTGGTATCCACACTCCTCTTCGATCTCCTCAATGGCGATCTGCACCAGAGGAAGATCCTTGTCCACGATCCCGGCACAGAGTTCGACTGTCTCTCCGTCGTTGTTGTTGAGATAGACGGCGGGACGGAACTGTTTAACCAGAATAAACGCCTCTTTTTGGGTATGGTAAATCAGGATTGCCACGCTGTCATGTGCTTCGACGATCTCCCAGCTTTTAGGTGTACCGCTCTGTTCGTAACGGGCGAGTGCGGTTTTGATGAAGTGTGACTCCTCAAGTGGTTCGAGTCTGAAACGGGTGATGTTACTGGGCATCGTCTAAAACCTCTTCATCACACAGTTTTTCTTCGAAACGCTCTTTGCCCCAGATATAGCTGGGCATATCCTCAAGCAGATAGGCTTCAAGTTTTTTTCTGTTCTTCTGTGCATCCTTGATCTCCACCTTTTTATACTTGATGGTTTTAATATCTTTATATTTGGTGAATTTTTTCAGGACTGTAGCACTGCCGACCGATTTTCTGCGCAGCACCTTCATGGGATCGATCCATCGTCCGTTCTTCATGAGTCCAAAGTGCAGATGCGGTCCCGTACTTCTGCCCGTACTGCCCACATATCCGATGATCTGCCCCTTTTTGACATACTGTCCCCGCTTGACCCTGATACGGCTCTGATGCGCATAGAGGGAGACATACCCCCCTGCATGTTTGATCTTGACTACTTTGCCGTACCCTCTCATCCATCCGGCATAGACAATCTTTCCGTTGTTGACCGCAAGCAACGGTGTCCCGCGGCGTGCACCGAAGTCCGTCCCGTGGTGAGGGCGGTAACGGTGCAGAATCGGATGCCAACGACGATAGGAGAAACGCGAAGTGATTCTTGGGTGACGTAGAGGCATACCGAAACGACTACCCCCTCTTGCCTTGACCCTTCGTGTATAGACTACCTTTTTTTTTCCAGTCACGGTATAGGCAACCTTCTTGCCCACCTCTGTATATCCGTATCCATCTTCATCCACATAGATAAGTTGTCGTTTTTTCCCTGTATCTACCTCGACTGCTTTGATCCTTGGCATGGCATAGATCTCTCCCAAACGCGTCTTTTGGCTATAGAGAAAAGCAATTCTATCACCCTTGTGCAGTTTTCTGGTATCGACTACATCTTTGAGTGCCATAGAGAGACGTTTGGCGACCTGGGGATAGTGTGTGGCATTGAGTGTGTCGCTGTATGGGTTGGAGGAGATCGTCACTTTCCCGAAGTATTCATTGTCGCGGTAGACGATCGGAATGATGTCAAAACCGTACACATCAGAATGGGGCTTTCTGAAAAGATGTATCTGCATCTCTTCGCTGATAGGGATCAGTGCCTGCTCAACCGTACCGTTTTGGTCGATCATCTCGTAGTATTTGTAGTTGCTGCGTATCTCTTCAAGGAATTTTTTGTCCTCTTCAGAGATTGCGTCGAGCAGCGTCCTTGAGATATTTCTCTCGTCAAGATACTCCGAGAATGTCTTGCCTTTCTCCCATTGTAGATGATTGACTTTCATTCCGAATGTCAAGGTGATCCACAACAGACCCAATATGATGATCCTCATCTCTTTTGCCGTCTCCACCAAGTAAAATAGGTATTATTATATCTGAAATAGATTAACACCTTTGCGCCTCTCTTCTCTCATTGGACTTTTAATCTTTTGGCTGTATAATCAGAGATCATTACTTAACAAAAGGATCACTATGCGTAAGATCGCATTTACTCTATTGGCAGCTGTTGTGCCGCTTTTTTCCGGGTTTTTCCCTCCCACAGTACATACAACGGTTTCGGCTGTTCAAGGAGAAGGTATTATCCTCTCCAGACCATTTCCCGCCAATGGGATGAGCGGTGTGGTCATACACAATTTTGCCAACAAGCTTGAAGCGATCACAGGTTATATCGCACAGGTCTCTTCTGACGGGAAGAGTCGTCTGATCGCCAAAGAGATCATCTATCACGATGAATTGCCTACGATCAAGACACCTCTGCGCAAAGGGGACAAGGTGATCGGGGGGTATCTCTACGACAACGTCCTTCTAATTGCTCCGGATGCGGACACCTACGCCAAGATCACCAAAAGTGTGCACAAAAAGTGGTTTCACCCCGATCTATTGGCGAGTTTTCTCTCCAAGATCGGTGAGACCTATCCGACAAAAGGCAATCTTGCTCGTTTTGCCAAGCAATATCAGGTAGGGCTTGTCTATATCATTAAACGTGACAGTGCGGTTCTGCTTGATCCCATCTCCGGGCAGATCGTTGGGAAGAGAGCGTTCAGTGGAGCACCCAAGAAGGCGGAGTCTCCATTCTTTATGCGACTTAAAAAGATCGATGGTGGTTGGTTCGCCGACAGTGCCCCCGGAGACTATTATCGCATTATGGAGCAGTTTTGATGTTGGAAGCCAAGCATATCAAAGCCCTGGAGGATATGGTAGGCAAAGAGAATGTCTACAGTGACAAGGCGCATATGATCGCCTACAGCTATGATGCGACACGTACCCGCTTCGAGCCTGATGCGGTGGTCTTCCCACGCCATGAGGAGGATGTGAGCCGCATCCTTGTCTACTGCAACCACCACGGCATCGTCATCACCCCTAGAGGTGCGGGCAGCGGATTTACCGGTGGGGCGTTGCCGACCAATGGCGGGATCACGCTGGCGTTCGAGAAGCATATGAACAAGATCCTTGAGATCGATATGGAGAACATGGTCGCCGTCGTACAGCCGGGGGTGATCAATATGGACTTGCAGCGTGCCGTAGAGG
>CAYPWA010000166.1:0-3777 GCA_964414325.1 uncultured Sulfurovum sp.
CACTCTTCGTTCATCATCGAGCAGAGTTTCTGCTGGCAGCAGTCACAGAGAAATCGGTAGTTTTGCATATCGTAGTGGATCGTATCGCCCTCTTTGAGATCGGCATAGCACTCACCGCAAACATTGGTGACCCGAAGCAGGATCTCTTTGGTAGCGACTTGCGTGACAAAACAGGCACTGTGACTCATTGCTTCTTCTCCTCCAGTTCTTCGATCATCTTTTTTGCCTCTTCGATGCTGTTATCCAACTCATAGGCCTTTTGGTAATTCATCAATGCCCCTTCATAGAGTCCCATATCATACAGCGTATTGGCATAGTTGAAGTAGTGCGGGGCATAGGTCGGATCGAGTTCGATCGCTTTGCGGTGATGGTTCTGTGCCGCTTCATCCTCCCCAAGTTTGTGCAGGGTGTTGGCAAGCGAATCATGTGCCACATCATCATTGGGGTCCAAAGTGAGGATCTTCTCATAGATCGCTTTGGCATCCTCATACTTGCGATCCTCAAGCAGCAGATACCCCTCACGTCTGAGTGCTTCGATATTGTTCTCATCGAGTATCAAAGCGCTCTGCACCGCCTTGCGGGCTTCGAGGAGATCACCCTTTTCGATCGCCTCATCCGCCATCGAGATCAGCTCATCGATACGTTCGGGCTTCTTGACAGGTTTGGAGAAGGTCTTGTCGGGTCTGTTGATCCCTCCGATACGTTCGTCAGGAAGTTTCGCTTCAAAGTCAACCCCGCGTTTGGGGTAGTTCCCGGAAAAAAGCTGTTTGAAAAAGAGGTAGAAAACCCCTCCGGCAACGATAAGTAGGAAAAGTTGAAACGTTGTCATGCGATCTCCAAAAGTTTATGTTGAATCATAGTCTATTCTAACTTAAAGCCAAAGAAATTTGGTTATGATGAGACAAAACCATACAGGAGATCATAATGCCTTACAAAATAGAACTTGACAAAGAAAAGCTCAAAGAGGAACTCAGCCCGCTGGAGTACAATGTCTGCCTCAACCACGGTACCGAGCCGCCGTTTCAAAACGAATTCTGGGATAACAAAGCCGAGGGGATCTACAAATGCAAATGCTGCAAAACCCCACTCTTCTCTTCAGAGACGAAATTCGACTCAGGTACGGGATGGCCGAGCTACTTCAAACCGCTTAGTGACGATGCGATCGAAGAGGTCGAAGACAATACACTGGGGATGAGACGTGTCGAGGTCAGATGTGCTGCATGCGGTTCACATCTGGGACATGTCTTTCCCGACGGTCCCGCACCGACAGGACTACGCTACTGTATCAACTCCGCATCGTTGGATTTCGAACCGAAGTAGATAACAAGATCACCATCCTTCCGCCAGATCGATCAGGGAATATCCCTCTTTCTGACGTTTGGCAAACGCCTTCTCAAACGAAGCGATATCGGCGGATGTCTCAAAGCCCTGTACTTTAGGACCTCCCGTTTTTTCAAAGAGTACGACCCAGCGCCCAAGCATATATTCGATATTGGCGATACGGTAGGACTCTTTCCAGTATGCATCGATCATCTTTGCCGTCTCGTACCATGTCGAGCGTACGGAAAGTGCCTGTGTAGTGGACTTCTTCCGCTCGGCAAAGACACCTACATAATGCCCCTCTCCATACTCCATATCGATTAGGTCATACCCCTCTTTCCAGCGTTTGTTGACCACTGAGATGAACTCGTCCCGTTTGGCACGGCGCTCATACGCTTGGTTTTTCCATCCGGTGTGCTTCTCGAACACCACGACCCACTCCGCCAGTCCATGTTCGATATTGGTGATGAAGTAGCCCTGTTTCCAATACGACTCAACGATCTTATCTATGGCATTCCAGCGTGAAGCGACCACATAGGTCTGGGCATTGTCAGGATCGGACTCGCCAAAGACGCCGATCCAGTGACCGTTGCCGTACTTCAGTTCTACAATGTCATTGCCCTTTGCCCACTGTGTTTTGATCGCTTCACGGAACTTCTCCAGCGACATCGTCGCTACGATCTGCTGCTTCTGTGCCGTCTGCATATAGACACCGATGTATTTGTAACGTGAGGCATCATATTTCGGACTTCTGGCTTCACCGGTTGTGAGCGTGAACAGTATCATCGTTATCAGACCAAACAGTATCTTCCACATCTTCTATCCTCTCTGCTGTATCTGCGCAGCGATACGCCCTACTTCTTCATCCATCTCCTGACGGGTGGGAAATATAAAGCTATGCTTCTCATCCTCACCAAGATGCACGAAGATACCGTAGCCTACCACTTCGACCTTCCCTTTGGACTCCGTATCGAGCCACTCCAGACTCGCCTGCGTCGTCTCATCTTCATAGCCTGTCTTGATCACTGCAGCGGGGTAGAGCTGCGTGATCTCTTTTGTCTCGAACGCTTTGTCTTGTATGGTAATTATCATACATTGATTATAGTATAATTCCATTAAATTAGATAAGGAAATCGTATGACACTGAAAGAAAGAATCAAAAACGATATCAAAGAGGCGATGCGTGCCAAAGAGACTGCCAAAAGAGATACCCTCAGAAACATTCAGGCTGCGATCAAGCAAATAGAGGTGGATGAGCGCAGAGAGCTGAGTGATGCGGATGTCGAAGCGGTACTGATGAAGTATGCCAAGCAGCGCGAGGATGCCAAAGCGCAGTTTGCCGATGCAGGGCGTGACGACCTTGTCGCCAAAGAGGAGGCGGAACTTGCCATTGTCAAAAGCTACCTGCCCGAACCGCTCAGCGATGAAGAACTCGAAGATATCCTCAAGGAGATCATCGCCGATACCGGTGCATCAAGTATGAAAGATATGGGCAAGGTGATGGGTGCTGCCAAAGCAAAAGTGGGAAGCAGAGCCGACGGTGGACGCATCAACAAGATCGTTAAAAACCTGCTCGGATAGAAAACGCGTAGGGGTACCCCTTGTGGGTACCCGCCGGAGATCGAAAAATGTTTGAAGCGCCGAGGGCGACCACAAGGGATCGCCCTACCGTTATTCCCCGTATTTCACAGCTTTGATCGCCGCGGTGATATCATCCTGCCGCATAAAGTGTTCACCCACAAGAAATGCGTCCGCTCCCATCTTGGCGATCTCCACGACCGTTTCGTGATCGTTAATGCCTGATTCGGCAACAATAATCTTGTTGTTGGGGATGAGCGGGATGAGCTTTTCTGTAAGACGCATATCCATCTCGAAAGTCTCAAGGTTGCGGTGGTTGATCCCTACGATCGTCGCTCCGGCGAACATCGCCTTGATCAAGTCGGTCTTGTCGTGGATCTCCACCAGCACCTCTAACCCCAGATGCAGCGCATACTCGTAGAGCTCTTTGAGCTCTTTGCGTGAGAGTGCTTTGGCGATAAGAAGGATATAGTCTGCCCCGAATGCCAACGCCTCAACGATCTGATACTTGTCGATGATGAAATCCTTGCGCAGCAGCGGGATACCCACATAGCGGCGTACCATCCCCAGATACTCTTTGTCGCCTTGAAAGAAGTGTGGCTCGGTCAGGATAGAAAGAGAATCCGCCCCGCCCTTTTCGTATGCCTGTGCGATCGTGATCGGATCGAAATCCTCACGGATCACCCCTTTGGAGGGGCTGGCTTTTTTGACCTCGGCAATGATACGGTAGGGATTCTCGGGTGTAGAACGCAATGCGGACTGCACATCTTTGGGGACAAAGGGATTGAACGCCAGTGAACGCCCCAGCCACTCGACAGGGTAGTCTACCTTCCGTTTCTCCAGATCTTCTCTGGTCTTTTTGATGATCTCATCTAAAAT
>CAYPWA010000167.1:0-3680 GCA_964414325.1 uncultured Sulfurovum sp.
TTCTCCAGTCCATCTTGTAATGAATATGCTCTAGATACCAGGTAAGCTCTTTGGGGGTGATGTCTCGTTTGGCAGCCTCTTTTTTGAGGATATATTGGGGGATACGTACAGGGGTCTTCTCAAAGGTGTTCGCCATTTTCCGGACATAGCTTCCGTGTCGGTTGTAGCAGAGCCGTGCAAAGACAAACGGAAGTCCTGTTTTGCGGTACCACGCTTCTGCCATATCGATACCGTTTTGGTGAGTAAGGTAGTGTTTGAGGGCGGCATCGCCGATGAGCACTTCTCCTTGAAGTCCCAAGATGTTCGCCAGTCGGTTGGAGGTGGCAGAAGCCGGATCTTCTCGACGTTCTCCTTCAAGCAGCAGTACACTATAAACCTTTTTGTTGGCGATGATCCCCAGATCGGTACAGCGGTATCGTCCGGAGTGTACCGAGGAGATAAAGGCGGCATTGACTTTCCCCTTTTGCAGTGCTGTATTGATCTGTGAAGGGACGTTGCGTTTATAGCGAAAACTCATCTTTGCCGCGTTGCTCTTGAGGTGTCGCTTGAGGAAGAGTTGAAAGGGAAGCAGGTTGAGGTAAGAGATAGAGCCAAACAGCATATCGATATCTCCTCCTCGTTTGGGTTTAAGCGGTATTATACCAAACAAGAATTATAATCGCTCGATATTGCAAGGAGCCTATCGATGGTAAAAGTAGAATTTTTAGGGCCGATTGGCAAAGCGCCCGTAGAGATGGAAGCCTCGACACTTGCCGATGTGGCGGCAAAGCTTAAAGAGGATCAGTCACTTGTCTCTTGGCTTGAGAAGTGTGCGGTCGCACTCAATGATACGATGGTCAATGATCTCAATACACCGCTCAAAGAGGGGGATAGAATCTCTATCCTCCCTCCGGTGTGTGGTGGTTAAAGCAGTGCTTTAACCAAGTGAATAGTGAATAACGAATAGTGAATAATAGATAAAAGAGAACTATTCACGATTAATTCGAAAAGGAACTTTTTACGTGGAACTTTATAACGGACCTTTGGATGTCAAAGAGATCTTTGGCAGGTGGTTGGATGAGGAGGCAAACTCGAACTACGGTGCCTATATTCCCTTCGTCGGAACGATCCGTGCGGAGGATGGGATAGAGGCGCTTAGCTTTGATATCTATGAGCCGGTGCTCAAGCAGTGGTTCGATGCCTGGCAGGAGAGAGCCAAAGCGCGTGGTGCGGTGGTCAAGATGGCACACGCCATCGGAGATGTCCCCGTGCATACCTCCTCTTATGTCTCTGCGGTATTCTCCCCCAAGCGTCGTGTGGCACTGGAACTGATCGAGGAGTTCGTAGAAGACTTCAAAGCCAATGCCCCCATCTGGAAATATGATGTCAAGAACGGTGAACGGATCTATGCCGAAGACAGAAGTACACCGATGGACGGCGCAGGGCTTCTTGGGTGAATGTAAAAAAGGATGTTTGAAAGATGATGCATTTCGATGAATCGATGGCGCTCCTGGAGGGGCAGCAGATCGAGAAATATAAGACAAAACGACTTTATATCATGGATGCGGTCGGCTATGTGCTCGCCGAAGATATCGTTGCAGACCATAACTCTCCGGAGTATCCGACCTCTGCGATGGATGGCTATGCGATCATCCATGAGGATCAGGCGATGGGTCGGCTCAGGATCGCCAGTATCAATCCGGCGGGCTCTGCACTGAGGGATCAAGTGATCGGTGGTACCTGCATCAAGACCTTTACCGGTTCGCTGATGCCCGAGGGAGCCGATACCCTGATCCCTATAGAAAATGTGGAAGTAGACGGCGAAGAGATTGTGATCAAAGAGGAGGTGCCACAAGGGTTTTCCGTGCGGGAAGTGGGGGAGAACTATGCCAAAGGACAGAAGCTGATTGAGGCGGGGACAAAGATAGACTTTTCGCACATCGGTGTATTGGCAAGCCTCAATATCGTCCATGTTACCGTCTATGAGAAGCCGACAGTCTCCATTCTCTCGACCGGTTCGGAACTGCTCGATCTGGGAGAGGTACAGACCAACGATGCACAGATACGCTCTTCGAATAACTATGTAGTCGAAGCGATCGTCAAAAAATATGACGGTATCCCGATGCAGCTTGGGTGCATCAAGGATGACAAGGAGAGCATCACCACTGCCATCTCCGAAGCGCTGGAGAAGAGTGATATCGTGGTCACGACAGGTGGTGTAAGCGTAGGTGACTTTGACTTTGTCAAGGATGTCATCTATGAGCTTGGCTGTGAAGTGGTATTTAAAGGCGTGCGTGTAAAGCCCGGACAGCACATCATGGTAGCACGCAAAGGGGATAAGTTTATCGTAGGGCTTCCAGGGTTTGCCTACTCCGCGACGGTGATGGCACTGGTCTATGCGGTACCGCTGATCGAAAAACTGCAGAAGGGTCGCAATCCTATCAAAAAGGTGAAAGCAAAGCTCAAGGAACCTTTCGCCAAACGTGCAAAGAAAGCGGAGTTTACCCCCTGTAACGTCTCACTGGTACAAGGAGAGTACTATGTGGACTTCAAAGGCAAAAAGGTCGGCACCTCTGCTATCTTGACCAATATGCTGGGCGATATCGGACTGCTGTTCACCTCTGAGGACGAGAGTGCCAAGCAGACCGGTGATGAAGTGACCATCTGGCTGCTTGATTGATCGGGTAGGGATCAGAGTGCGAGGATAGAATCTCTTGCTCTGAGGAAAAGGGCAAAATCCGCTGCTGTCTTGCACCCCATTTTGACCGCATAGCTTAACAACTCTTTATTCATTTTGTAATCCATCATCGATCCTTTTCTTGATAAGTTTAGAGCTGTTATGCCCTTTAGATGTCAAATTGTATGATATGTGTTATTTTTTTTATAAAAATATGTCAAATTGTCATACTTTTAGGAGAAATATGCAATAATATGACATCTAAAAACAGAAAAAGGAGTCTACGATGCAGAATATGACCGAAATCATCGAGAAGCTCAAGGATATCATTTCGGAGACGAAGATCGGGGGGAAGGTTTTTGACAAGGATGTTGCCAACGCGCTGGGGATCCCTCAGGCGACCTTTGCGACGATGAAGAAGCGTAACTCCATTCCCTATGCGGAGATACTGGAGTTCTGTGCGCTCAAGAAGATCTCTGCAAACTGGCTCTTCTTCGATCAAGCGGTGGATATGCTCAAAGAGCAGACGGAGAAGTTTTTCAGGGTGCGCTACTTTGCCGATATCCGTGCCAGTGCGGGAGGCGGTGCCGAGGTCTTTGACGAGAACTACGAGACGATCACGCTTGATGAGAAGATCATGCACAATATGGTAGGACTGGGCAATACCGAACTCGAAGCGATCCATGTGGACGGTGAATCGATGGAGCCGACACTTCAGGATGGGAGTATCGTGTTTATCGACAGGACACAGACGGATATCAACAAAAACGGGATCTTTGTAGCATCCACAACCGGAGGGCTCTTTATCAAACGGATCCAGCAGCGTGCAGACGGTATGGTGGAGCTTATCTCGGACAACAGTATGTACCCTCCGCAGGCGATCCACCCCAGTGAGATCGAGATCGTTGGGAAGGTTGTGGGGAATATCGAAAGTCTTTGAGTTTCGAAGTGAAGAGTAAATAATGAAGTGATCCGGTATACTTTTCTAAAGAAAAGCTTTTATTTTGAAGGATTAACAATGGAA
>CAYPWA010000168.1:0-2809 GCA_964414325.1 uncultured Sulfurovum sp.
CCCCGTCCCGTGGATCGTGATGGTCAGGGTCGTGGTGGAACTGTCCCCGTCCGCGTCAGTGATGGTGTAGGTGAAAGTCTCCGTCAGAGTCTCACCAGTGGAGATGTGCTGAACATCCACATTGTTATTGTCGAGGGTATAGATATAAGAGCCGTCCACCTGCAGTTCAAGCGTACCGTAGGCACCGCTGAAAGTACTGCCAACACTTCCAACCGTCCCAGTGTTGTCACTGATGACCTCGGTGACGACCGTAGGACGGTCTGCCCCCAAGATATCGTCCTGGGTATCGTCGGTGGGATTGTCGATGACATTGCCGACGATGACTGTCGTATCGGGATCGCCATCATCATGCCCAAGAGCGTCGGCGTCGTCTTCTATAACATCGTTGGTATCGGGCTTCGCCGTAGGAACATCGTCTACCAGAGTGATGTCGAGCGTCCCCTGGTGGGTAATGCCGTCAAGCCCGGTGATGCTCATGGCGAAAGGATCGTGAACGACATTGTTGCCGTCGCCATCGGGGTGCTGGTAGCGCTGATCGATCGTATAGGTATAGTCGAGTGTGATGGTGTTTGTTCCTGATTCGCTGTAGCCGTGGATGAGCAGTGTTCCCTTGTCTGTAGTAATAGCAATGGGACTGGAAGCAGCCGCTTTAAGCTGCGCCTGAGTTAAGGCGAGTGTCGTTCCGCCGGCCTGGATAGTAAACTGGCGAAAGAGATGTGATGCGGCATCGATCTGGATAGTACCGTCGACACGGTAAGTTCCGTCATGCAGACTACCTGTGGGCATGCCCGCTTCATAGACTGTGTTCTCCCCACTAGCAACATGCGCACTCTGATCAGCTCCCATAGAGTGATAACGATCGTAGTAACGGTCATGATGGGGATAGTCAGGAAACTGTGCTTCATAGAGAGGGGCATTGACATCTTTCTCACCCGTCAATTCGGGACGAACAATTCCCCCGCCGGCATCGAGCCACTCGGCAGTATGCAGAGGCGCATTGACATTGACCTGAGGTGAAGGTTCAGGCTCAATGTCATCAGTAGAAGTTGTAGAGCGAGAAGCGTGAGATTCGGTTTTGTGGTCTCCTTTCTCATCCTTATGCAGGTCGGTTGTAACATTTTCCGACGCTTCTGATTTGTCCGACTTCTCTGCCTCTGCGGAACGAAGCGCATCAGGAACAAGGTGTCCGGAAGCATCGACTACCTCCTCTCCTGCGTAGACAGGATCACCCGGATGTAATGCCCTGATATGTCCCTCTTTGTCTTTGGCAAAACACTTCTCACTTAGCTCTTTCAAGTACCCGATGATTTTTTTCATATTATGCTCCACATACTACTCTATCTTGCTTTGGTTGCATCCTGCTATACTGTGCAACCTTCTTGATTAAGTATACTCCTCAACCGTTAATAGAGTATCAATCATTATTTTATTCTCTACTCATAGAGAGTCACATCCACTCTCTGGTTGCGCGCTCTTCCCTCATCTGTCGCTTCAGTACTAATGGGGTCTTTCGCCAGTCTGTTCTCTGTATAGACCTTCTGTGCAGAGACATGTTCAACTTCCAGCAGATGGTCGTAGACTGTCTTGATTCTGCTATTGATCTCCGCCGCGATCGCCGATTGAGTAGTATTGCGCTTCCCTATGTTTTGCCAGAAAGTGCTCCATGCATTAAGATCAACCATGTGATTGCCATCCTCATAGCTTGCAGTGTGCCCGATGACGCTCACATAGTAGCGGTTCAAGCCTCTGTCCTCGATGATATTTTTGAGTTCGTTCAGCGCCTTTTGTGAATCCGCTGTCAACACACCATCCTTGAAATAGAGATGCGCCGAGAAGAGGATCTTTTTGTTCAGAAGCATCTTTCCCGGATAAGGGTTGTTTATGCCCGTATCGATATGGGGCTCCACTACCCCGCTGTAGTAGAGATAGGTATCGGTATAGAGATCATTGTGGACACGATGGGGTGCCATGCCTATATCGCCACCGGCGCTCAAAAGTGTAGCTGTCGCCGCTGCCAACCATACGATCTTTCTCATTTGACACCTCCCAGTTTGACTGACTTGAGATTTTTATATCCTTTTGTACATCCGAAAGGTTTGATACCGCTTTTGCTTTTGGAGCCTGCACAGATGTCCTTGGTCGGTGCGATACCATCTTTGTCTCCATCGAGATTGACCGGCAACGCATCATGTCCGCTCATCCCTTCCTTACCGTAGATGCCGACACGGTTGTAGTATTTCTGCACATTCCCCATGATCGATGCCATCGTTAGTCCCATCGCGTCAAGTATTCTGTACTTGGAAAGCAGCAGACTGTACTTGGCGTTGATCAGCTCATCGTTGGCGCGCTTCAGGTCGTTCTCGCTTGCCAGAAGATCAAGCAGGGAGCGCTCACCCATCTCATACTCTTTGGTATAAAGTTTGAGAGTTTCGCTACTCTGTGCCTTGTACTGCTTGAGGAAAGGGATCTGATCTAGTGCCAGTTCGTAGGCACTCCATGAGAGATCGACACTCTCGACCACCTGACGGCGCAGATCGTTGACCACCTCTACTTCCTGGCTGAGCTTGCTGAGCTTGTTACGTCTTGTCGCTTCGTCCGCTCCGCCGTTGAAGAGATTGTAGCGCAGCACCACCATCGACTGAAAACGGTCATCTGGAATGTTATTCTGCAGGACGTCATAGTTCTCATTGTAGTATTCTGCCATCTCAACATCGACAGTTGGCATAAACTTGCTTTTACTCTCTCGATAGAGCGCTTCCGCACCTTTAACGTTATACTTGCCTACCAGCAGAGACGGGTTGTACTCCAG
>CAYPWA010000168.1:2819-3657 GCA_964414325.1 uncultured Sulfurovum sp.
GAACATTGTCGCCTCCTGCAGACTTTTAGGCAGTTTGATACGGAAATTGGGTTTGATAAGATCTTCATACTTCACCAGATGTCCCGTGACCCTTCTGAAGTTAAAAAGTGCGTTGGTCAGCTTGTTCTTCTGCACCATCATATTGGATTTCGCCAAAGAGAGAGAAGATCGGATCTTGCTCACTTCCGAAAGTGTTGTCAATCCTGCTTTATATGCTTTGGAAACCTTACGATAGATCTCTTCGTTATGCTGTACATTGATACGACTGTTCTCGAGTAGCTCTTTCTGACGTAGAAGATCAAGATAGACCTTGATAGTCTGCAGTGTCACATCGTTCGCCTTCTCCAGATAGCTGAACGCCGCGGCAAGCGTACGCATTTTTTGGTAGTTGACACGCTCATGCGTACTGAAACCGTTGAAGATATTTTGCCTTAGTACCAGAGAGTTCTGAAAGACATTGTAGGTCTGCTCGATCCCGCTATTGAAACGGTTGGTATATTTTTTTCCTACCGACGACTCCAGATCGAGTGTCGGATAGTACCCCGCATCTGCAATGTTGACCTCTTCTCTGGTCGCAGTGTAGTTCTTGAGACGCTCCTTGACTATCGGGTTGGTCTCCAGAACATGTCCCACCACAGCCTTGAGTGATTCAGCATGGATACTGCTGATTGCAATACTGCAAAGTATCGATATGATTGCAAAAGATTTGCGCTCCATTATTCCCCCTCTTTTGTTATTTTGTCGTTATTATATCTAAATATTATGACAACAAAGAAAACATAAAATACATCAAGATATCTTGATGTATAATTGAACTTACGCTACAATCCCCCATCTC
>CAYPWA010000169.1:0-3647 GCA_964414325.1 uncultured Sulfurovum sp.
TATTGTTATCATTGTTTTATCTTTATCTGCCAAATGGCATAGATAAGCCAAACCACACCGATCAGGATAAACGGCAGGCTGAGTGCCTGTCCGGTAGTCAGTGGCAGATCCCAGGTATAGTCCGCCTGTTTGGTTTTTGTGTACTCCAGCAGGAAACGAACGGTGAACATATAGGTCAAAAAGATCGGAGGCAGGATCTTGGTGGAGGTGGCAAAACTGACTTTTTTGTAGACGATCAGCAGGATCGCCAACAGAGTAAGGTAAGCAAAGGCTTCGTAGAGCTGTACGGGATGGCGTGGGATCATATCGACTCTGGAGAAGATGATCGCCCATGGTTTGTCGGAGGGCAGACCGAGAATCTCGGAGTTGAAGAGGTTGCCAAAGCGTACGAATGCGGCGGTCAATGCTCCTGGGATAGCGACACGGGAGAGGAGCCACATATAGTCCTCTTTGTATTTTCGGGCAAAAAGATAGAGTGCCAGCAGTACGCCAAGCAGCCCGCCGTGGCTGGCAAGTCCGCCTTTCCATACTTTGAATATCTCCAGAGGATGTGAGAGGTAAAAGGCAGGCTCATAGGCAAAGCAGTGCATCAGCCTGGCTCCTACAACTGCACCGATCATCACATAGATCAGCAGGGTATCCAGTACGGCAGGGTCTCTCCCCTCGCGTTTATAGATCCACTGGAGGATATAAAGTCCCAAAAAGAAAGAGCCGACAAAGAGCAGCCCGTACCAGCGAAGCTGCAAAGGTCCCAGATGCAGCAGTATGGGGTCTACGTTCCAGACAAAATGTTCCACAATGACCTCGCTCAAGTGATAGTTGTCGCTATTATACTTGAAAAGGATTAACTATTGATCTTCTCTTTGATCTCTTTGGCGATAGTGGCAATACGGTTGATCTTTTGCGTATGATTCAAGTTCTCATCGAGAAGCACTTTGACGAACGCAGAGCCGACGATGACACCGTCGACCCCTTGTGCTTTGGCTTTGGCGGTATGTTGATCCACCCCGAAACCGACATAGACAGGTGTATCGGTAGAGGCTTTGATGTGAGAGATCACCTCTTGGAGGTCTTCGCTCTTGCCCGCACCGGTAATCCCTGCATAGGCAACAAGGTAGATGAACTTTTTGGCATCTTTGACGATAGTCTCGATCCGCTCTTTGGGATCGGTAGGTGCGATGAAGTCGATCAGGGAGAGCCCGACCTCTTCGATCATCGGTTTGTAGGGCTGTGCCTCTTCAAAAGGCAGATCGGGGATGATGAAGCCGTTGACACCACTGCGTTTTGCTTCGGAGATGAAGGTATCGATCCCTTTGTGGTAAAAAGGATTGAAATACCCCATCCAAAGCGTATCGATATGGGGTGCGATCTTGGTGGAGGCTTCAAAAAGCTGCGCGAGTTTGAAGCCGTTTTGCAGTGCTTTGAGATTGGCGGCTTCGATGACGGGACCGTCGGCAACGGGGTCGGAGAAGGGCATCCCAAGCTCAAGGGTATCGACCCCTGCCTCGGCAAGCGCAAGTGCGGCATCGACGGTAAAGTCTACGGAGGGAAATCCGGTGGTAATGTAGGCGACTAAGTGTTTCATTGAAATGGGACTCTTTTTGTTGTAGTTTTTAGTATTATATGATAAAATCAGTAAAAATATGGACGGAACAGTAAAACAGATGAGTATTCACAGCCCAAGAATAGAGAAAAAAGTCACACTTGCCACAATTGCGAAGATGAAGGGTACCGAGCCCATTACGATGGTAACAGCGTATGATGCGCTTTTTGCACAGCTTTTTGACGGTGAGGTGGAGATGATCCTGGTCGGAGACAGTCTCAATATGAGCTTTTATGGCAAAGAGGATACGCTCTCTGCGACGATGGATCAGATGATCTACCACACCCAGGCGGTCTGCAACGGTGCAAAGAGAGCGTGTATCGTCTTCGATATGCCGTTTGGCTCCTATCTGACACCCGAGCAGGCGCTTGAGAATGCTGCGCGTGTCTACCGTGAGACCTGTGCGGATGCGGTCAAGATCGAAGGGGGCAAGGAGAAAGCGGCTGTCATCGAGGCGCTTGCCTCCAACGGTATCGCTGTCGTGGCGCACATCGGTCTGATGCCGCAGCATGTACGAAGCGAAGGCGGATACAAGGTACGCGGCAAGGATGAGGAGGATATCGCACGGCTGGTTGAGGATGCGTTGGCACTGGAGGCTGCCGGTGCAGCGATCGTGCTGGTCGAGGGTGTCAAAGCCAAAGCTGCCAAAGCGGTGACCGAGGCGGTCGGCGTTCCTACCATTGGGATTGGCGCGGGAAATGTCACAGACGGTCAGGTGCTGGTATGGAGCGATATGTTCGGATTTTTCGAAGCCTTTAAACCCAAGTTTGTCAAACAATACTGTCAGGGTGCCAAAGAGGTCAGAGAAGGACTGGAACAGTATGTCCAAGAGGTCAAGAGCAGGAGTTTCCCTGATGATGCACACAGCTATTAGTGTAGGGTGCTGTGTCCCCACAGCACTGCAATACAGGGATCGATATAAAAGGTGCTGTAAGGGTACAGCACCCTATGCACTACCCACTCGACCTCAAGGAGGTCGCTGATGGAGCGTATGGTCGAGATCGAACGCTTCGACTCCGAAGCATCTTACGAGGTGACACTGCGTCCGAGCGGTTGGGATGAGTATATTGGTCAGGAGAAGATCAAGAAAAACCTCTCTGTCTTTATCGAGGCGAGCAAACGACGCGAAGAGGCGCTCGATCATATTCTTTTTTTTGGCCCTCCGGGGTTGGGGAAGACAACACTGGCGAATATTATCGCAACGGAGATGGGTGCCAATATCAAGACTACTGCCGCGCCAATGATCGAAAAAGCGGGAGATTTGGCGGCACTGTTGACCAATATCGAGGAGGGGGATATCCTCTTCATCGACGAGATACACCGTATGAGCCCGGCGATCGAGGAGATCCTCTATCCGGCGATGGAAGATTTTAGACTCGATATTATCATCGGTAGCGGACCGGCTGCTCAGACGGTCAAGATCGATCTGCCCCGTTTTACACTGATCGGTGCGACGACCCGTGCGGGAATGTTGAGCAACCCCTTGCGTGAGCGTTTCGGGATGCACTTTCGCATGCAGTTCTATACGCCTGAGGAGTTGGCACGTATCGTGGAGCAGGCGGCACATAAACTGGAGAAGCCGACCCATCCCGATGCGGCGGTGGAGATCGCCAGACGCAGCAGGGGAACACCGCGTATCGCCCTGCGCCTTCTCAAGCGTGTACGGGACTTCTCAGAGGTCGCCAATGAGGATGAAGTGACACTCTCTCGTGCGAAGTACGCGCTGGATGAGTTGGGGGTCAACAGCCTGGGGTTTGATGAGCAGGATATCCAACTGTTGGAGCTGCTGGTCAGTGCCAAGAACAAGCCGATGGGGTTGAGCACCATCTCCGCCGCACTCAGTGAGGATGAGGGTACCATCGAGGATGTACTCGAACCCTATCTGATCGCCAATGGCTATATAGAGCGTACCGCACGCGGACGTATCGCGACACAGAAGAGCTATGAGCATTTTAAGCTCGGCGGGATAGACCAAGGATTATTCGATGACTAAAACACAGTTGATGATCACTGCGCTTTTTGTACTGGGATTGATAGGGGCGTA
>CAYPWA010000170.1:0-3627 GCA_964414325.1 uncultured Sulfurovum sp.
ACCTCATTCATAAACACAAACACAGGCATAAAAGCTTTATGCACTCACATTATCATTTACATTACTAAAAAGGAGAAAAAATGTGTACAGATTGCGGATGTAGTATCGGCGGAGCGGAGGCGGTGCATAGTCACACACATGATCATAGTCATGATCACAGTCACGAGCACCAAAAGGCGCATGAGCATTTGCACCATAACCCGCAGCTCAACGATGCCAAGACCATTTCGGTGATCCAGAAGATACTGGACAAGAACGATCACGAAGCAGAGCACAACAGAGCCCATCTTGAAAAAACGGGTGTGCTGGGCATTAATTTGATGAGCTCACCGGGGTCGGGCAAGACGACACTGCTGGAGTATCTGGCGGAAGTGGCACCGTTCAAGTTCGGGGTGGTAGAAGGGGATCTGGAGACCAACCGCGATGCGGACAGGCTCAAAGCCAAAGGGATCGTTGCTGAGCAGATACAAACGGGTAGTGCGTGTCATCTGGATGCTTTTATGGTACATAAAGGGCTGCACCATATTCCGCTGGATGAGATCGACGTATTGTTTGTGGAGAATGTAGGCAACTTGGTCTGCCCCGCCAGCTACGATGTGGGTACACACCTCAATATCGTACTGGTCTCCGTGCCCGAAGGGGAGGACAAGATCGCCAAGTACCCGGTGATGTTCCGCCAAGCCGATCTGGTGCTCATTACCAAGACCGACCTGCTGCCACACTTCAAGTACGATATCGAAGCGGAGAAGAAAGAAGCGCGACGCATCAAGCCCAATGTGGATATCCTCGAAGTGAATGTGAATGATATAGACAGTGTCAAAGCGGTAGCGGACTGGATAGAATTTAAGCGAAAGATGAGGAACTGATATGTGTCTTTCCATTCCGAGTAAAGTAGTGAAGGTTAGTGAGGATAATACGATGTGTACCGTCGATACGCTCGGTGTACAGCGTGAAGCCAACTTGATGATGATGGCGGATGACGAGGTGAAAGTGGGGGATTATGTGCTTTTGCACATCGGGTTTGTGATGAACAAGATCGATGAGGAGGAGGCGCTTGCATCTATAGAAACCTATAGAGAAATCCTCCAAGCGATGGATGAAGAGGAGCGGAGACAGGCGATCCTTGAAGATGATGAATGTGAAGCACGTGGGGAGCAGTACGCTCAGGAGATCAAAACCTGATGGCTGAACTCGAACTTAAAAACCTCTATGATGACTTCAGAGACGGCAAGACGCTCAAGGCATTTGCCGACCTGATCACCAAAGAGGCAAAAAGGCTTGAACGCCCTATCAATATCATGGAAGTGTGCGGCGGGCACACTCACTCGATCATGAAATTCGGACTGCCCCAATTGCTGCCTGAGAATATCAACTTCATCCACGGTCCGGGCTGTCCGGTCTGTGTGATGCCCAAAGAGCGGATTGATCACGCCTATATTTTGGCAATGCAGCCTGATGTGATCTTGGTAACGCTTGGAGATATGATCAAAGTACCCGGCAGTAACGGTAGCCTTCAAGATGCACGCGCCAAGGGTGCGGATGTGCGCTTTGTCTACTCACCGATGGAGTGTATCAAGATTGCGCAGGAGAATCCCGATAAGAAGGTAATCTTCTTTGCGATCGGTTTTGAGACGACCACACCGATGACGGCGGTGCTGATCGATCAGGTGATCAAGATGGGGGTAAGCAATATCCTCTTTCATATCAACCATGTGACCGTACCTGAAGTGATGGTAGAGCTTATCGACAGCCGTGACGAACACGTAGACAGTTACAACAACCGTATTGATGCGTTTCTGGGACCAAGCCACGTCAGTGTGATCGCAGGAAGCAAGATCTATGAGAAGTTCCCCAAAACATACGGCAGACCGGTAGTGGTCAGCGGTTTTGAACCGGTGGATGTGATGGAGGGGATCAGTATGATCGTCAGGCAGTTCATAGAGAAACGATGTGAGTTGGAGATCCAGTACAAGCGTGTTGTAACCCACGAAGGCAATCTCAATGCCCAGCGCCTTATCGATACCTATTTTGAAAAGGTCGATCTTTTCCGCTGGCGGGGGCTTGGCAACGTGCCTGAAAGCGGGTTGAAGCTTAAAGAGGCATATGCTGTCTATGATGCGGAGATACGATATAAAGAGATACTCCCCATGGCACAGATCGAAGATCACAAGCTTTGCATCTGCGGCGATATCTTGCGCGGTATGGCAAAGCCGCCGGAGTGTACGATCTTTGGTACCGCCTGCAAGCCCAACACGCCCATAGGCTCTTGTATGGTCAGTAGCGAAGGTGCATGCGCGGCATACTACAAATACGGAAACCTGTTGTAATCAATACGGAAGGAAGCGCGATGAACAAAACCATCACCCTTGCCCACGGCAATGGCGGAGAAGAGAACAACGAACTGATCACCAAGATCTTTTACAAATATTTCAAAAACGATATCCTCTCACGTAGCGAAGATGCAGCCGTCTTGGATCTGACCTCCCCTGTGGCAATGAGTACGGACTCCTTTACCGTTTCACCGCTCTTTTTCCCCGGTGGAGATATCGGGAAACTGGCAATATGCGGTACCTGTAATGATCTGGCGATGATGGGTGCCAAACCTAAGTATCTGACTTGTTCGGTGATCATCGAAGAGGGCTTGGAGACAAGAGAGCTTGAGAAGATCGTTCGCTCGATGAAAAAAGAGTTGGAGGTCAACGATGCCGTGATCGTCAGTGGCGATACCAAGGTGGTGCCAAAAGGAGCGGTAGATAAACTCTTTATCAACACCACAGGTATTGGCGAGATTCGACAAGCCAAGATTAGCGCACACAATCTTCAAGAGGGGCACGCGATCCTTGTGAGTCGAGATATCGGCGCACACGGAGCGTGTATCTTTGCCGCACGTGAAGGGATCTCTCTGGAGAGTGATCTGACAACAGATTGCGCTTCGCTTTATAGACAAGTGGAGACACTCATAGATGCAGGTATCAAAATCGTTTCAATGCGTGATGCGACACGCGGCGGTGTGGCGGCAGTGCTCAATGAATGGGCGAAAAGCAGCGGTATATGTATCGAAGTGGACGAACAAAACGTTCCGGTCAATGAACAGGTGCAAGGTATTTGCGAAATGCTGGGTTTTGAGGCGCTCAATCTTGCTAATGAGGGGACCTTTTTGCTCTGTGTGCCTAAAGAGGATGAGGAAAAGGCACTTGATCTCTTGAGGCAAGTACACGACAATGCCGCTGTGATCGCAACGGTCACGACACAGTATGAGGGCAGGGTGATCCTCAACTCCTCATGGGGTACCAAACGATTTTTGGATCTACCCACGGGCGAACTGCTGCCGAGGATCTGCTAATCGTATGAAGATCCAGCTGCTCGTTACCACCTTCAACTCTCTTTCGCAGCTACTGTATACCTATTTGCGAGACAGAGGCGATACGGTGGATGTGGTGTATGCTACATCACAAACGCGCGATGCGGAGATCGAAGTGTTCGAGCCTGAGATGATTGTGTGCCCTTTCTTACAGCACTATGTACCACCGCATATTTACGAATGCTACCCCACCTTTATTGTCCATCCGGGACCAAAGGGCGATCGAGGTGCGTATGCACTGGAGACGGCAGTCACTCAAAAACAAG
>CAYPWA010000171.1:0-3609 GCA_964414325.1 uncultured Sulfurovum sp.
GGTTGCTTGCCGCATCCATCTCGATGATGTCCATATGACGGTTCTCTGCCGCCATGACACAGTGCGTACACTCCCCGCAGGGGTGTGAACTGGCACCTTTTTCGCACAGCAGTGCCTTGGCGAATATTCGTGCGGTAGAGGTCTTTCCGCTTCCTCGCAGTCCCGAGAAGAGGTAGGCATGGGAGAGACGCTGGTTGTCCAGTGCAAGGGAGAGTGTCTGAGAGACCGCTTCCTGTCCGATCAGGTCATTGAAGGTGGCAGGACGGTATTTTCTCGCTAAGGCTAATGACACACGAACTCCTCACATTTTGATCCTCCTATTGTATAGAAATTTTACTTTTGGTTGGTATAATTGAAGCGAATTTGAAGAGGGAGAAGTGTATGCGCTTGGATCATGAAGAAGAGAGTCAGTATGTAGAGGATAGACGCGCAAGTAGCGGCAGAGGCGGTGGTCGGGTCAGCATGGGAACGCTGATGATGTTATGGCCGATCATACGTCCGCTGATGCGTTCCAAGATAGGAATGATGCTCATCGGTGCGGGAGTTGTTGCCTATCTGATGGGGTATAATCCTCTGGCACTTATCGGTATGGGAGGGACAAGCTCTCGTTCTGTCAATAAAGCGGTCGATGAACAACGTGCGGTATTTATCAAGAAGGTTCTGAAAAGTACGGAGGATGTCTGGAAAGAGATCTTTGCGAAGCATGGTGCACGATACAAGGAGCCCCAACTGGTGCTTTATCGCGGGTATACCCACAGTGGATGCGGTGGTGCACAGTCACAGATGGGACCCTTCTACTGTCCGGTGGATAAAAAAGTCTATCTGGATCTGAGTTTTTTCGATGAACTCTCCAAAAATCTCGGTGCACCGGGTGATTTCGCTCAGGCGTATGTCCTGGCGCACGAGATCGGACACTATGTACAGGACCTGCAAGGCACCCTTGACAAAGTACAAAAAGCCAAGCAGCGCTGGGGAGGAAGCAGTGCGAAGTCCAATGCGCTGCAGGTAAAAGTGGAACTGCAGGCGGATTGTTATGCTGGTGTCTGGGGCTATTATGCCAAACACAAACTCAATATCCTCGATGAGGGAGATATCGATGAGGCATTGCGCGCTGCAGGCTCCATCGGAGATGATACGCTCATGAGGAAGGCGGGGCGTGCCGTACGACCCGATGCGTTTACACACGGAAGCTCTCGGCAGCGTATCTTTTGGTTCAAGCGCGGTTTTGAGAGTGGTGACTTGAGGGCGTGCAATACATTCCAATAGAGACTATAGAGATGTCCGAGGCGCTCTTAACCACATATTCGCTATAATCTCTTCCAATTTCATTTCCCAACAAGAGAGAGACAATGAGCTACAATCCGCATGAGATCGAAGCCAAATGGCAGCAGCAGTGGGAGGAGGAGCAGGCATTCGAGCCGAGCGACTCGACCGATATGAAAAAGAAGTACATCCTCAGTATGTTCCCGTTCCCCAGCGGAAGGCTGCATATGGGGCATGTGCGCAACTATGCCATCGGTGATGCGCTTGCACGTTACTATCGCAAGCAAGGGTTCAATGTGCTGCACCCCATCGGATGGGATGCGTTTGGAATGCCTGCGGAGAATGCGGCGATCAAACACGGCAGACACCCCAAGGAGTGGACCTACAGCAATATCGACTATATGCGCAAAGAGCTGGGAACACTGGGACTGTCATTTTCCAAAACACGAGAGTTTGCGACCTGTGATCCCCTCTATACCAAACATGAGCAGAAGTTTATTATCGAGATGTTCGAGAAAGGACTGCTCTACCGGGAGAGTACGACGGTCAATTGGTGTGAGAGCTGCCATACCGTCCTTGCTAACGAGCAGGTCGAAGAGGGGTGCTGCTGGCGTTGTGACAACCCTGTCGAGCTCAAAGAGATGCCCGGGTACTATCTGGATATCATCTCTTATGCCGATGAACTGTTGGCAGACTTGGCGCAGCTTGAAGGGAAGTGGCCCTCTCAGGTCATTACGATGCAGCGCAACTGGATCGGGAAGTCTCAGGGACTCTCTTTCACCTTCGAGCTGACCAAAGAGAGCAAAGAGAAGCTTGGCGGGAAGTTTGACGGATATGAGGTCTTCACGACCCGACCTGATACGATCTACGGTGTGACCTATTCCGCGTTGGCGGCGGAACACCCCATTACCAAGTATCTGGTAGAGAACAGGTTGCTGGATGCAGAGCGCACGGAGAAGATCAAAGCGATCGCCAATATGACCGAAGTCGAGCGTGCGCAGCAGGGCAAAGAGGGGTACCCGCTGGATATCTCGGTGATCCACCCGCTTACAGGTGAAGCGATCCCCGTCTGGACAGCCAACTTCGTACTTGCCGGCTATGGCGGCGGTGCGGTGATGGCGGTACCGGCACATGATGAACGGGACTTTGAGTTTGCAACCAAGTATGACCTGCCGATCAAACGTGTCATTGAAGGGGGTGAACTACCCTATACAGGAAACGGTACACTGATCGAGAGCGGACGCTTCAGCTGTGTGGAGAACGATGAGGCGAAGATCGCCATTATCAACTACATGGAAGAGGAGGGTAGAGGCAAAGGGACGACCAACTACAAACTGCGCAACTGGGGAGTAAGCCGTCAGCGCTACTGGGGTGCACCGATCCCGTTTGTGCATTGTAAGTCGTGTGGTCTGGTGCCTGAAAAGATCGAGAGTCTGCCTGTGGCACTGCCTGAGGACGTGGAGATCACCGGAGAGGGGAACCCTCTGGAAAACCATCCCACATGGAAGCATTGTAGCTGTCCAAAGTGCGGCAAGGATGCCGTTCGGGAGACCGATACGCTCGATACCTTCGTGCAGTCAAGCTGGTATCAGTTCCGCTATGCCACCAACCCCAAAAAGTGGGAGGAAGTAGGCATCGATAAAACCGATGCGAACTACTGGCTGGGGGTCGATCAGTATATCGGCGGGATCGAGCATGCGATCTTGCATCTGCTCTATGCCCGTTTTTTTACCAAAGTGCTCAGGGATCTGGGATATCACGATATCGATGAGCCTTTCACCCGTTTACTGACACAGGGGATGGTGCTCAAGGACGGTGCGAAGATGAGTAAGTCCAAAGGCAATACGGTCGATCCCGATGCGCTGGTAGAGAAGTACGGTGCAGATACGGCACGACTCTTCATCCTCTTTGCCGCACCGCCGCAAAAAGAGCTTGAGTGGAACGACTCGGCGGTGGACGGTGCATTCCGTTTTATCAAGAAGCTCTATGACAGACGAGATAGAGTGACAGGGAAGGCTCTACCGTCTATCGACCATGCTGCACTCTCCAAAGAGAGCAAACTGGCTCGTGTCAAGGTCTATGAAGCGCTGCAGAAATCCGGGGATGTCTACGAAGAAACCTTTGCATTCAATACGCTGATCGCAGCCTGCATGGAAGCACTGAATGCTTTGGACAAACAGGAGAATTCAGATGTCTGGACGGAGGGGATGTACATCATGCTCAACCTGCTTGAGCCGATCATCCCGCATGTGACGACCGAACTGAGTGAACAGCTCTTCAAACGACACAACCTTTCTGAGAAGCTCGCCGTCAAAGAGGAGGTCTTTGTGCAGGAGAGCATCCTCT
>CAYPWA010000172.1:0-3574 GCA_964414325.1 uncultured Sulfurovum sp.
GAGCTTTTTGACCTCACTGGCAGTGTCGTTGAGGCTCTCTCTGATCTGCCGTGCCGTCTCCAGAAATACTTTGTCCATATGTAGCGAACGGGCAAACTCCAGTCCGTAGAGGCTGTCACCCTGCCCGGGCTGGAGAACACGGTTGTAGATGAGGGTGTCGCTTTCCTCATCATAGCGGATCCCCAGATGCAAAAAGACCAGATGCTTCAGGTCTTTCAGCTGCGGGATACTGCCCAGCTGATGCAGGTGTGTCGCAAAGATGAAGGTGGACTTGAGAGAAAGGAGCTTGAGGATGGCTGCCGAGACGATCGCCAGTGCCGACTCGGTCTCCGTACCCTGAGAAATCTCATCGCCCAGCACCAAAGAGCGTGCATCAGCACGGTTGAAGATATTTTTGAGCTCCATCATCTCTACCGAGAAGGTTGACAACCCTTTGTAAAGATTGTCTTTACTGACAATACGTGTAAAGAGCTTGTCATACAGCCCGAAACGCAGCTCTGCCGCGGGGACATAGAAGCCCGCCTGCGCCAGCACGACTGACAACCCGATGCTCTTCATCAACGACGATTTGCCCGAGGAGTTGATCCCGTACAGCAGGACACCCAGCACATCCTCACCGTCGCTGGCATTGAGGGTGATATGGTTGTGTGTGGTGCCGCGGTTCTCCCCCAGATAGACATCGTTGGGCACATAGATACCCCGCTCGTCATTGGCTTCGATGATAGGGTGGCGAAGTCCGACCGCTTCGTAGAAGTTGCCCTCTTCGATGATGGGGCGTGTGAGGTTCATACGCTTGGCACATTTGGCGGTGGAGATCGCCACATCCACATCGGCGATGAGCGAGATGAGCTTGTCAAGCAGGAGCGAAAAACGCTTTTCTATCAGATCGAGGCTCTCGACATAGCGCTGCTTGACCAGTGAGACTAGTTTGACCTGTGCGGTCTCATAGGAGCGGGTGATCTCCTCAAAGAGCGGCGCTTGCACCTTGACGGCATTTTTGAGATGCTTGAAGTGAAAGTCTCGAAAGAAATGGTGCTCACCGTCGATAGTGACAAAACTCTCTTTAAGCTGCTTCTCGATCATCGCGAAACGGTTTTTGGTGAGGTTGAGGTAGTACCCCTCGCTCTCAAGGTAGCTGACGGTGGTGTAGCGGGTATCGGCGCTAAAGAGCTTCTCTTTGTCAAAGAGCGACTCGACGTGTGCGGCGACGCGATCCATCTTCTCCACCTCGTCTCTTTGGCGCTTGACGATCGTATCGATCGCCGGATAGACGCCGCTTTTGAAGATGTTGTCGTTGATCTGCTCAATACGGAAGCGCGCACAAACATCCAGTTCGAAGGTCTCTTCGAGCATACGTAGCATCTCCTGTGTCTCATCCCTCAGACGTGCTTCGATCTCCAGTCCACTCTCAGCGGCATCCTCCAGCAAAGAGAGAACCGACTCCAACGACATCGCGATGTAGGTCAGCTCCACAGGATGGAGTTTGCGCAGTTTGATCCGTCTGGCGATACGCTCCAGATCGTAGATCTGTTTGAGGTGGGTCTCGAAGCGGTCGGTACCGGGCATCAGCTTCTCCACCAGATCGTAGCGTGCTTCAAGCAGGGCTTTGTCGCAGATGGGATTGAGCAGGCGTTCTTTGAGAAGGCGTTTGCCAAATGCCGTAGAGGTCTTGTCGATCAGATCAAAGAGTGTCACATCCGCCGGATCACGGCTGATGACCGAGAGCTGCTCCATCGCGTTGTTGCCAATGTACATATAGCGGCTGTTGCCCAGAAACTGCGGACGGTTCATCTTCTCAATGATCGTCTCGTCGTGCTCGATGACAAAATCGATCAGCACCGCCAGCGCTTCGGTGGTGTAGGGGTGTCGCTCCAGATCGAGGAACTCGATGGCACTGAGGAAGGAGTTGATCTCGAAGATCCGCTTAAAGAGTTCGTTCTGATAGGCGATCTTGAAGCGTTTGTCGTTGATGCTGTAGTGCATCGACCCCAGCTCCAGATAGTGCACCAGCCACTCCAGATCGATCTGCTTGTTCTCCAGAGTGACGATCACCTCGGAGGTACTGTAGGTCTGCAGGAGGTTAAAGACCTCATCGAGCGCATAGGTCTTGTCGTCTCTGGTGGAGTGTATCTCGTTGCAGATGGTCTTGCCCGTACTCACGTCGATAGCGGCATAACCTACCGAGTAGATCCCGACATTCTCATCGATGAGCAGAGAGACGATGTTGTTCTCGGTGGGTTCGCTGAGGTACTCGAAGTTGGTACCCGGAGAGATGATGTTGGCGACATAGCGCTTGACGTTGGGCATCTCGCCTTTTTGTTTGACGACGATGATGGTGTACTTTTTGGTCGCGATGAGACGGGAGAGATAGCGGTCGAGCGATACGGCGGGCACACCTGCGAGCAGCGGGTTGCTCACCGAGTTCTCCAGCACCGCTTTGGACTTGCGGGTCAGCTGGATGTTGAGCAGTTCGGCGATCTCTTTGGCTTTGCCGATCTTGAGGTCGTCGTTGTTGACCTCATAGACCTCGAAGAAGGTGCCGATCTCCATCAGTACGAGTGCATCCTTGCCGTACTTCTCCTCGAAATGGCGCTGCAGATCGAAATAGATCTCGGTCAAAAGCTTCTTCTTCTGGGAAAGTATCTCTGCTGCCTTATCCACACACTGCCTTCTTTCAAATTGATCAGAGTATTTTGTGCCAAGCACTCTGGCAGTCGCAAACGCAAGCGCCCCTCCGGGGTTGAGTGCTCCTTTGTCGTACTTGACACAAAATACTGCCGAATCGATAATCCCAATGATTTTATCACATCTGTGCTTGCATCGGGATTTGAAGGATTTTATATCTGTTTCAGATAATCTCGGTATAATACCGTCCCATTTTCTGTAACCTTGCGGTTTTGGAAAAAATTCAACAAGGGAGTAAGCATATGCCTAAAATGAAGAGCGTTAAAGGTGCTGTCAAGCGCTTTAAGGTCAAAAAGAGCGGCAAGATCAAAAGAGGCACGGCGTACAGAAGCCACATCCTCACCAAAGTCGACGGTAAACACCACAGACAGATGAGAGCGCCCAAGCATGTCGATCCGGTCGATGCGAAGAACATCAAAGAGATGATCGTATAAGACGATCCAACTGAAGTAAGGTTCCCCCAAGATACGGGGCAAGTCCGATAGAGTCGGCACCTATTTCTAAACACAGAAAACGGTAAAGGAAAACCATGAGAGTAAAAACTGGTATAGTCAGACACAGACGTCACAAAAAACTGCTGAAGCAGGCAAGAGGGTTCTACAGCGGTAGAAGAAAACACTTCAGAAAAGCGAAAGAGCAACTCGAAAGATCACTAGTATATGCTTACAGAGACAGAAGACAGAAAAAAAGAGATTTCAGAAAGCTCTGGATCATCCGTATCAATGCGGCTGCCAGACTCAACGATCTGAACTACTCAAGATTTATGCACGGACTCAAGCTTGCGAACATCGAACTGGATAGAAAGATCCTTGCCGATATGGCAATGAACGCACCCGAGTCATTTGCCAAGGTAGCTGACGCTGCCAAAGCGGCACTGGCGAAATAAGCC
>CAYPWA010000173.1:0-3568 GCA_964414325.1 uncultured Sulfurovum sp.
GACTCGAACCTCCAGCTAGGCCTTAGGAGGGCCCTGCTTTATCCGGTTAAGCGACGAGGACGACAGGCGGATTATAAACCTTTTTGGGTTAATCCCCAATTATACCTTTATAGTGAGATCGAAAGGTAGAAGCTCATCTCAAACCGTTCATCTTCACTGAGATGATGATTTTTGCGGTAGATTGCGTAGGGTGGTTTGGTGGTGGTCTCGTATCCGCTCTGAGGCAGCCATTCGTGATAGACCCAGTGGATGAAGCGCAAGAGGTCGTTGCGTTCCCCTGCAATATCGAATCTGGCATAGACCCCTTTGGCGATCCTGAGGGTCGGGAGTTTTCGGTCGGTCTGAGGCATTCCCTCCTCTTTGAGGATACAGGCGACATGGTGGCACTCATGCAACGGTGTGATTGCTGGGTTGTCATGGAAGAGCGAAACCATCGTATAGTGCTCGATCTCTCTGCTGTAGAGCCAGGTCTGAAGCTTCTGCCAGCTCGCTTTGAGTGCCGGATCATACCCCTGCTGTCTGATATAGAAGGCTTCCATCTCAGGCATCTTCTCGATATGAGGCGTGAGGGTTTCAAAAGCGCTATGATCCCCCTTCGGTACACTGGAGGCGTAGAGAAGATTTTGCGAGTAGGTGCGGTACCCGCCGCGTCTCCACTGTCCGGGTGTCATTGCAAAGTGCTCTTTGAATGCACGGATGAAGGAGGTCTGGGAGCTGTACCCGCAGAGCTGTGCGACCTGAGAGATGGTAGAGTTTGGGTTGCTCAGCAGCAGGTTTGACGCCTTTTGGAGACGGATAGATTTAATGGTCTCGTAGATATTGCGTCCAAAATGCTCTTTGAAGAGTTTGTGCATGTGGAACTTGTTGATACCCATCATCTCGGAGAGCTCATCCAGATTGATATCCGTTTCGATGTGGGTAAAGATGTAAAACATCAGGTCATTGGCGATCGCCATACGCCTTTCCAAGGTACTTCGTTTCATTTATTCCCAATAATAGATAACTTTTTATCAATAAATAGATAAGTATTATACCAATAATTATGTAGTTTTTGATGAAGAAAAACCTTATAATGGCATCAAAAAAGGATTCATTATGGCAAAGAAGATCACCAAACTGCTTATCGCCAACCGCGGAGAGATCGCACTGCGGATCATCAGGGCGTGTAAAGAGCTTGATATTTACAGTGTCGTAGTGCACTCCGGTGCGGACAAAGAGGGTGTCTGGGTGAAAAAAGCCGACAAGGCGATCGAGATGGAAGGGCATCCTGTGGAGGTCTATCTGGATCACAAAGAGATCGTCAGGATCGCCAGAGAGCACCGCTGCAATGCGATCCACCCGGGGTACGGATTTCTCTCCGAGAATGCGGAGTTTGCCAGAGAGTGTGAGAAACAGGGGATCATCTTTGTCGGTCCCAAAGCGGAGCATATCGAACTTTTCGGGGACAAGATCGCTTCCAAAAGAGCGATGAAGGAGATCGGTGTACCGGTCATTGAAGGGACGGTCGATCCGATCCGAGATATGGAAGAGGCGCAGCGCGTCGCACAAGAGATCGGCTTTCCGGTGATCATCAAGGCGGCATTTGGCGGTGGGGGACGCGGTATGCGGATCGTCGAAGAAGCCAAAAGCTTCAAGTCTCTCTTCGAGGCAGCGACGCAGGAGGCGGAGAAGTTTTTTGGGAACGGGGATGTCTTTATCGAGAAGTATGTCAAGAATCCACGGCATATCGAGATACAGGTGATCGCCGACAAGTACGGCAATGTCGTCCATCTGGGCGAACGGGACTGCTCCATCCAGAGACGGCACCAGAAGGTCGTGGAGATCGCACCCTCTCCCCGGCTTAGTCCGGCTGTGCGTAAAGAGCTTTACCGTATCGCACAGAAGTCCATCTACAAACTGGGGTATGAGAGTGTGGGGACCATTGAGTTCCTCATCGATGCGGATGACAATATCTACTTTATCGAGATGAACACCCGTGTACAGGTAGAGCATCCTGTGACTGAGATCATTTCAGGGGTCGATATTATCCAGCGTATGATCCAACTGGCAGAGGGAGACAAACTGCACTTCCTGCAAGAGGAGATCACCTTCCGAGGGTATGCGATCGAGTTCCGTATTAATGCGGAAGATCCGGACAATAATTTTATGCCTTCATTTGGTACGATCGATGAATACCTCGCTCCGGGAGGGCCGGGTGTACGGCTGGACACCTCTGTTTACAGCGGATATACCATCCCGCCCAACTATGATTCCATGATCGGAAAGCTGATCGTCTGGGCACTGGACTGGGAGGGTGCGGTCAAGAAAGCGAAACGGGCACTCGATGAGTACTATATCGGAGGGATCACCACCAATATACCGCTGCACAAGGAGATTGTAGAGGATGAGGCGTTCAAAGCGGGAGAGTTCGACACCTCTTTCCTTGATGAGCGGGTCGAGAAGTATGCACTGCTTAACAAGATCGCACCGAGCGAAGAGAAACACTCTGGATCGCTCATGTCCCGTCTGATCCAAAAAGGGCTGGTCACACTCAAAGGGGACTTTACCTAAGTGAAGCGATCAGTGCCGCAGCCGTGCCGGTACGGTCGTTGCGGGGCTGGTATAGGTAGTTATGTACCTTGTCGGGAATATGTGTAGGTTTTTCAAGAGACTCCCACTCCTCTTTGGCGGACTGCTTGGCTTTAAAGAGCGCCATCTGTACGCGGCTGTAGAAGTTCGCCGCACCCTCTCCGGAAGTCTCGATGGCAAGGAAGTTGGCTTGGGGAAAGCGGGCGGTTACCAGCGATTGCACGCCGTCACTTACCCCTGAGCTTGGCATACACCCAAAAGGCTTGACCGAAATGACCAGATGCGCCAGCGCGTGTTTGACCGATTCGATCAGGTGTGCCACTTCCAGATGCCCCTCCCCGCCGCTGCACTCAAGGGTGTAGTAGGTTTTGGCAAGGGTGGCGAGTGCTTCCATGTCGGGTACGCTGTAGTCATGTAGTCCGATTGCTTTGGCATAGAGGGTGAAATGGGTCTTGACTGCGATTTTGGCAGCTTGGATCATCAGACGCGTTTTGGCAGGGGCGAAGTCGATGCGTTTGGTGTTGTTTTCAGGCAGTGTACTCTCTTTGTCAAGCGCTTGTTTGGCTTCCCAGATGCTGAGCATCAGACGGTTGATGATGGGCTGTGGGATACACTCCGCACCCTCCTCTTCGAGGAAGCGGTAGAGGTTGTAGTTGCCGTCTCCCTCTGTCATTGCCGCCCAGAACTCCCCCATCACCATCACTTTGGGTTTGGGCTGGAGTCTGTTGAGCTTCACCTCTGAAAGGATACGGCGGCAGCGCCACATCGCACGCAGCAGACTTGTGTGTCCCAAAAAGGCTTGTGACACGATCTCTTTGCATGCGGCAAGCGCCTTGTCGGTGCTGCCCTTTTCGACTTCGTAGGGGCGCATCTTGTAGCCGAGTATATTGATGATGTCCCCGATGATGACCGCCTTGACAAGCGTGATAAAAAAGCGTGGTGTGTAGTCGATGAGTTGCTCTTCGATCTCATCCCCCTGAAAGATTCCTTTTTCATGGTC
>CAYPWA010000174.1:0-3514 GCA_964414325.1 uncultured Sulfurovum sp.
CTCGGCGAGAGTGCATTGGGAATGTCAGGCGGTCAGCAACAGCGACTCTGTATCGCCAGAGCGGTCGCACTCAAACCGCGTGTACTTCTCTTTGACGAACCAACCTCCGCACTCGACCCCATTTCCACCGGTGCGATCGAAGAACTGATTTCCGAGATCAAAGAAGAGGTTTCGATAGTGATCGTGACGCACAATATGCAACAGGCAAGCCGTCTAAGCGACTATACGGCGTTTATGTATCTGGGAGATCTGATCGAGTATGATCAGACAGAAAAGATCTTTCTGAATCCCTCGAACAAACTGACAGAAGATTATATTACCGGAAGATTCGGATAAAAGGATAAGTAAATGTTGACAAAATACCAGCAGGCAAGACATGATGTACGATCAGAGGTTTTGGAGACCGTAGAGATCCTCGCCAAGGCGAACGAAGAGGGGCTGAAAGCACTGGAGACCCAGGAGACCGCACAACTTGAAGAGATACGAAAGAGGGTCAAGTGTGTCAATGAGTGTACGGAGAAGATTGACAATGATATCGTACTGATCTTCGCCCGCTATACACCAGAAGCGAAAGACCTTAGAGAGATGGTTTCCTATCTCAAGATCACCTCGGCGCTCAACCGTATCAAGACCAATATCAACAACTACCTCAAGAATATGCAGAGCATGCTCGATGAGGATGATGTCAATATCGCCCAGTTTATCAAAGAGTCTCTGAGTATCAACCGCTGTACGATCAATGCGTTCAACAAGACGATCGAGATGTTCAAAACCTTCGATGATAATGACAAGATCAAACAGCTTGCCATCGAGATCGATGTGGAGTATGCCAAGACAGACGATATCTACGCACTGCTTGAAAAAAGTGTGCTGCAGAAGATGGGAGAAGCTGATGGCAAAGCCGAAGAGTACTTCAATCTGCTGAAGTATATCCGCAAGAACCTCAAGATCATCGATCGTCTCGACAGTATTTCTCAGCGTATCATTTTTGCACGCATGGGTGGAAAACTGTAGATTTTTTGTTATAATCTCTCTATGCTAAATGACATAGAGATTGTCGTCATCGAGGACGAAGAGGATATTTTGGAGCTGATCGAGTATCATCTGGAGAAAGAGGGCTTTACCGTGACCGGTTTTCTCTCCACGGAGAGTGTGGAGCAGTTCCTCGAAGAGGAGACCCCCTCATTGCTGATCGTCGATCGCAATCTTCCCGGAACGGAGGGGAGTGTATTTGTCGCACACCTGCGACAGGAGGGCTATGATATCCCGGTGATCTTCCTGACAGCAAAGGACAAAGAGAGTGATCTGGAAGCGGGCTTTGAGGCGGGTGGTGACGACTACATGACCAAACCTTTCAGTCCCAGAGAACTTATCCTGCGTGTCAAAGCAGTGCTGAAGCGCTCGGGAGCACTGCTGGGACAGGATCGTTTGAAATATCGATCGTTGACCCTCGATCTGGAACAAAAACTGCTCTTTGTCGATGAGAAGGAGGTCTCACTGACCAATCTGGAGTTCCGACTTCTCCACACCTTCCTTAGGAATATTGACAAACCCCTGACACGTGATTACCTGCGTGAAGAGGCATGGGGCAGCGAAGGAGAGGGTGTCAACGACAACGCCGTCAATGTCGCGATCAACCGTCTCAAGCACAAGATCGATCCGGACAATACCCACAGCTATTTCCATCCGGTCTGGGGTGTGGGGTATAAGTTCTTCTAATCGTGCAGGTATGGATATCGTCATGTTGAAAACATGGCAATATGACATATTTTACCCGACTCTATCCCAAAACGCGCTACACTTTCCCTATGCAAAAATATGAGATACTTGAAGACTATTTCGGACACAAGGCGTTCCGTCCGCTGCAAGAGGAGGTGATCGACGCGATCACGGCAGGGGAGGATGTACTGATGATCCTGCCAACCGGCGGAGGCAAGTCACTTTGCTATCAGCTTCCGACCTTGATGATGGATGGGGTGACGGTCGTCGTCTCCCCGCTGCTGGCACTGATGCACGATCAGGTTACGGCACTGAGAGCAGGTGGGATTAGCGCGGCGATGCTCAGTTCGATGCAGGATATGGAGGAGAGCCGCCGGATCGAAGCACAGCTTCACGCAGGAGAGATCAAGCTGCTCTATGTCGCACCGGAGCGTTTGACCAACAGCTATTTCCTTGAGATGCTGCACCGTTTACAGATCAACTTCTTTGTGATCGACGAAGCCCACTGTGTAAGCGAATGGGGGCATGAGTTCAGAGAGAACTACCGCCGCCTCTCTTTGCTCAAAGAGCGTTTCCCCACCGTACCCATCGCCGCCTTTACCGCCACGGCGACCAAAGCGGTCGAAGCGGATATCGCCGCCAATCTCGGACTGCGTTCTCCCAAGCGGGTACGCGGGTCACTCTTTCGCAAGAACCTGACTATCCATGCCAAACACCGCATAAAAGACGGTAGAGAACAGCTTCTGGCATTTTTGAAAGCACATGAGGGAGAGTCGGGGATCATCTATACCCTCTCACGCAAGTCCACCGAAAGTGTGGCGCATTTCCTCCAAAACAAGGGCATCGAAGCCAGAGCCTACCATGCCGGACTTGCCACCGAGGAGAAGAATGCGACCTACCGCGATTTTGTCGCAGACAAGGTACAGATCGTCGTAGCGACCATCGCCTTTGGGATGGGGATTGACAAGAGCAATATCCGCTTCGTGGTGCACATGACCATGCCCAAGACACTGGAGAACTACTATCAGGAGATCGGTCGTGCGGGACGTGACGGGCTGGAGGCGGAGACCCTGCTGCTCTTTTCGGCGGCGGACATCGTACAGCAGAAGATGTTTATCGAGGAGCTGCCCGAAACCCCTTACAAGCAGCACGCTTTCAACAAGCTTGAGAGTATGGTGCGTTTTGCCAACTCAGAGGGGTGCCGCCATCAGAGCATCGCCGCCTACTTTGACGACCGTATCGAAGCGTGTGTTGACAAGTGTGACAACTGCACCGCACCACAGAGTGAGAAAGTTGACATCACCGAAGCGGCACGGATGCTGCTCTCTGCTCTCTACCGTACGGGGCAGAGTTTCGGACTGCACTATGTCATCGATGTACTGCGCGGCAGTAGGGAGCAGCGTGTGTTGCAAAACGGACACGACAGGTTGAGTGTCTACGGCATCGGGGAACAGTATACCAAAGCACAGTGGCTGACCATCGGTGACAAACTGCTGGAGCTGGGTGCGTTGGAGATCGGAGAGTTCAAGGTTTACAGATTGACACCCTTTGGTGTAGAGGTGCTCAAAGGCGCACATTCGGTCGATCTCAAAAAAGAGCGTCTCAGCATCCAAACGTCCGCCCCAAAACGAAAAGTCACCTACTTTGATGACTACGATGCCACACTCTATGACAAGCTGCGCGCACTGCGAACTGAGATCGCCTCCGAAGCAGGCATCCCGCCCTATATCGTCTTCTCCGATAAAACCCTCAAAGATCTTTCCGCCAAGAAGCCGAAAGACAAAGAAGCGATGCT
>CAYPWA010000175.1:0-3497 GCA_964414325.1 uncultured Sulfurovum sp.
TTGATCCCAAAGAGGTGGAGCGTCTGGCACTGCACTTTCGAGATATCGCCGGTATCGAAGCGGATGATGCGACCTTTATGCGCTGGTTTGACTTCACGGGGCTTCAGCGCCACATCAAGATATTGGGCATCTTCGCCCGTCTGGCACTGCGAGACGGCAAAGAGAGCTATCTGGCGTATATCCCGTTGACATTGAAGTATGTCAGAGAGATCGCGGGAAAATATGAGGAGACAAAGGCATTTGCACAATTGATAGATCGGTGGATATGACAATAGTGAAAGTGACGAGATTATCTTTAAATCTATATAAATCACCAATTGGATAAAATACACCTCTTACAAATGCAAAAGGTGTAGCAATGGCAGCAAAAGGCAAGGATTTTTTACGTAGGATCGTCGAGGCGGATCTGGCTTCGGGCAAGTATGAGCGGATCGTGACGCGTTTCCCGCCCGAACCCAACGGATTTCCGCATATCGGGCATGCCAAGTCGATCAGTCTGAACTTTGGCATCGCCAGAGACTACAACGGGTTATGCAACCTGCGTATGGACGACACCAACCCTACCACCGAAGATACCCGTTATGTCGAAGCGCTCAAAGATGCGGTCGAATGGCTGGGGTTTGAGTGGGACGGTGACGTACGCTACACTTCGGACTACTTCGAGAGACTCTACGGCTATGCGCAGGAGCTGATCCGTATGGGCAAGGCGTATGTGGACAGCCTGAACGAAGAGGAGATCCGTGAGTACCGCGGTACGGTGACGAGTCCGGGGAAGCGTAGCAAGTATGCCGAGCGTTCCGTAGAAGAGAACCTCGATCTGCTTGAGCGGATGAAAAACGGGGAGTTTCCTGAGGGAGCACACGTACTGCGTGCCAAGATCGATATGTCCTCACCCAATATGAAGATGCGCGATCCGCTGCTCTACCGTATCCGTCATGCGCACCACTACCGTGCGGGAGACAGGTGGGCGATCTATCCGATGTACGACTTCGCGCACTGTCTTTCGGACTATATCGAGGGGATCACCCATTCGTTCTGTACGCTGGAGTTTGAGAACAACCGCGAGATCTACGACTGGGTCATCGAGACACTCGGACTGCCGCCGCCAAGACCCTACCAGTACGAGTTTGCCAGACTCAACATCAACTACACCGTGATGAGCAAACGAAAGCTGCTCGAGCTGGTCGAAGGGGGCTATGTGAATGGCTGGGACGATCCGAGGCTGCCTACCATCGCCGGATACAAGCGTCGAGGCTATACACCCGAGTCGATCCTCAACTTCTGTGAGAGCATCGGGATCGCCAAAGCCAACTCGGTGGTGGATGTGGCACAGCTGGAGTTTGCCATCCGTGATGATCTCAACCCCAAAGTCCCGCGTGTGATGTGCGTGGTCGATCCGCTCAAAGTGACCCTCGTCAACTACGAAGGGAGCGAAGAGATCGAGGCGGACTACTTCCCGCACGATGTCCCCAAAGAGGGGAGCCGAAAGCTGCCGTTTGCCAAAGAGATCTACATCAACCGTGAGGACTTCAGCGAGAACCCTCCCAAGGGCTACTTCCGTCTGACCCCCGATCAACCCGTGCGCCTCAAGTACGCCTACATCATCACCTGCAAAGAGGTGATCAAGGATACCGAGGGGAAGATCGTCGAGATCAAAGCCGAGTACCACCCCGACTCAAGAAGCGGGCAGGATACCAGCGGCATCAAGGTCAAGAGTGCGATCCAGTGGGTGGAAGCGACCCGAGCCAAGCGTGTGGAGCTGCGCCTCTACGACCGTCTCTTCAAGAGCGAAGCGCCCGAGGGGATCGACGATCTCAATCCCGACTCGCTCAAGATCATCAAAGATGCCCTCATCGAGCCTGCGGTGATCGAGGAGAAGCCCGATGTGCGCTTCCAGTTCGAGCGAGAGGGGTATTTCTATACCGATCCGATCGACTATAGCGACGAGCGTCCTGTGTTTAACAAGATCGTTTCCCTAAAGGATTCCTGGGCGAAGCAGAGCAAGCCGAAACCCAAGCCTAAACAAGAGAGAAAAGAGCCTGTCAAAAAGCCGCAGGTTGAAGGGGAGGTTGCTGCGATGAGTGTCGAGGAGCAGGCACGCTTTGAACGCTACACCAAAGAGATGAAGCTGGGTGCTACCGTGGCAGAGATGATCGCACGGGATGCAACACTCTCGGACTTTTTCGCGTCAGCACTGCCAAATGTACAAGGTGCCTCAACCCTTGCCAATCTTGTTGCCAACGAGGTCTCACGCGAGCTTAAGGAGAGAGGCGAAGAGGCACTCAAGTTTACCCCGCAGCAGGTTGCGGCATTGGCACAGATGATCGACGAGGCGACCATCTCCTCCAAGATCGCCAAGGAGGTCTTCGAGGCGATGGCAAAAGAGGGCAGCGATCCGGTTGCCTATGTGGAAGCCAAAGGGCTCAAGCAGATCAGCGACCCCGCACAGATCCTGCCCGTCATCGACGAGATCATCGCCGCCAATGGGGAGAATGTCGCCAAATACAAAGAAGGAAACCAAAAGCTTTTCGGATTCTTTGTCGGACAGGTACTCAAAGCCACCGGCGGCAAAGCCAACCCCAAGGTGGTCAATGCGCTGGTGAAGCAGCAGTTGGATATGTAAGTACGATGAAAGCAATGATACTCGCCGCCGGGCTGGGAACACGGATGCGACCTCTAACGGACGTGACACCCAAGCCGCTGCTTGAAGTAGGCGGTATCCCGCTGATCGTCTGGCATCTGGAGAAGCTGGCGCACTACGGCTTTAAAGAGGTGGTGATCAACATCGCGCATCTGGGCTACAAGATCCCGCAAGCACTCGGTGACGGCTCGGAGTGGGGGCTGAAGATCATCTACTCTGATGAGCAGGAAGAGGGGGGCTTGGAGAGTGCCGGAGGGATCGTGAAGGCGTTGTCTCATTTCAAAGAGTGCGACCCCTTTCTGGTGGTCAACGGGGATGTATGGACAGACTACGACTTCGATCCTCGTGTGACACTGAAAGAGGGAGTGCTTGCGCATCTGATCCTCGTACCCAATCCCGAGCATAATCCCGATGGAGACTTTGCGCTGCTTGATGGCAAGGTGACGGATAATCCCCAATATACTTTCAGTGGGATAGGCTACTATGCTCCCAAACTCTTCGAGAAGGTACCCTACGGCAAATCGGCACTTGCACCTTTATTGCGTGATGCGATGCGAGAAGGAAGGGTGACAGGAGAGCTTTATGAGGGGGAGTGGTATGACATCGGGACACCGGAGCGTCTTGAAGCACTCAATGCGCATCTTTTCAATGTGAATTGACTATAATATACCTTATATTACTCAGAGGAAGGAAGAAGAATGAAATCAAGACTATTTTTGGTATGTACGGCATTAGGGATTATAGGGTGCGGCAGTCAACCCTCCTTTAATTTGGATGATCAGATTGTAAATGTCGGTGGAAAGAGTTATGTGATCCCGGAAGGGATGCATGCTTCTGAGCATAGGGCAACCAAACG
>CAYPWA010000176.1:0-3474 GCA_964414325.1 uncultured Sulfurovum sp.
GATCCTCTCCTGTCAGGAGAAAGCGGTCGACGGTGCGGTGATCACGACCAACAACAATGCCCTCCACAAAGAGCGGCAGAACATCATGAAGCTCTACAATGTCAACCACCCACTCGAGTGCGGTGTGTGTGACAAGAGCGGTGAGTGTGACCTTCAGAACAAAACGATGGAGTTCGATGTCGATACGCAGGAGTTCACTGCACGAGATCAGCACCGACCGGTAGAGAACTGGGGGCATGTCTCCTATGATCCTGCACTCTGTATCATGTGTGAGAAGTGTGTGCGTGTCTCGACCGAGATCACCGGAGACGAGGCGCTCAAGGTGAAGTTCGGAGGGTACAACTCGACCATCATCAATGTCAAACCCGAAGAGAACTACGCTTCATTGGGCGAGGCGGCTGCGGTCTGCCCTGTGGGTGCATTGGTGCAGACACACTTCAAGTACACAGCAAACGCATGGGAGATGACCAAGATCCCAAGTGCCTGTCCGCATTGCGGCGGAGGGTGCCAGATGTACTACGAGGTACGTGATGACAAGATCTACCGTATCACCAATGAGTTCGAGTTCAGCAATCTCTGCGGGGCGGGACGTTTTGGATTTGACTATGCCAATGAGGGTGTTACAAAAGACAAGGCGGCATTTGATGCCGCAGTAGAGGCATTCAAAAAAGCAGATACGGTTGTCTTCTCCTCTCAGACCTCCAACGAAGAGGCGCTGATCCTGCAGAAGCTCAAGGAGAAGTACGGCTTCAGGCTGGTCTCTCACGAAGCAAGAGCCTATCAGAGGTTTATGAAGGCATACGGAGAAGTAACAGGCAAGCACCTTTACGGCGGGGATCTTAAAACGCTCTCCTCCTCTCACGGGATCATTGTGTTGGGATCACGTATCAACAATGATTCGCCGACAGTGAAGTACCATATCAATATGGCAAGCAAGTGGCACCGTGCCCGTGTGATCTATATGCATCCGATGGAAGATACGCAGATACAGAACATCGTGACACAGTTCATCAAGTATGAAGCGGGCAGCGAAGAGGGAGCGGCGGCACTGCTGGCACATACCCTACTCGGGGATGCGGAGCTGACCGAGAGTCTTAGAACCGCGTTGGATGATCTGGATATCGGAAATCTCAGTGCCGAGAGCAATATCGGTGAAGAGGAGCTGGAGCAACTGAGAAAATCTCTCTTGAAGAAGCACGGCTTTTCACTGGTGGTGGGCAGCGACCTCTATACGCATCCAAGAGCAGCACAGATCGCCAAATGGATCGCGCTGCTTGAGGCGTATGCCGGCTTCAATGTCATCTGCGTACCGCCGGCGGGGAATGCGATGGGGATATCCCTTATCTGTGACCTTGACGACACGGCAGAGGGGTATACGGTAGGTTACAACAGTGCCGCCGACTTTACCCTCTCCGCACTCGGTAACGGTGATCTGGATATGCCCGCCCTCAATCAGCAGGAGGGAACGATCACAACGGTGGACAAGCGTGTGGTACCGATGCACGTGGCACTGCCGTACGGCGGTTATGTGCTCAACGATATTGCCAATGCACTGGGTCTGGCTGCGACGTATACGATAGACTATACACCATACCTTCCTGCAGAGAAGGGTTTCCAAGCCATCGCGTTTGATGCGCTTGAGGACTATTTTGATACGGTGGGCAATGAACATCGGGGTTATCTTCTCTCATCTCAGAAAGTCCCGCTCTCGCGTACACTGGAAGAGATAGAGGAGCTGGATACCTATGACGGCGCGGTGATCTACCGCTGTGATCCGGTCGATCACTTCTCCCCTTTCACCGCGAAGTCGCCCCTTTTGGCAACCGAAGCGGTACTGGCGGGTTCACAGCAGTTCGCTGCGGCGACAAAGCTTAAGGATGGGGATGTGATCACCTTCGAGGTGGACGGTGTACGATTTGAACGTGTGTTTAAGATCGATACATCGATGAAGGGAACGATCGCACTCAACCCCACCTTTGATATGGGCTTAAGTGCATCTTCGCTATCCTCTTACAGATTTAGCAGACTGGTGTTCGAGAAGATCAATAACGAGAATATAGGAAACGATAATGAGTGAAGTAAAAACAGTAGAGAATATGGTTACCATCACCATTGACGGTAAGACATATGAGGCGAAAGAGGGTGAATATATCCTCAATGCCGCACGTGCGAACAATGTTTTCATTCCGGCTATCTGTTACCTGACGCGATGCAGCCCGACACTGGCGTGCCGTATCTGTCTGGTAGAAGCTGACGGTAAGCAGGTCTACGCCTGTAACGCCAAGGTCAAGGAGGGCATGGAGGTCACGGTCGATACGCCCAATATCCTTGAAGAGCGTCGTGCGATCATGGAGGTCTATGATGTCAACCACCCACTTCAGTGCGGTGTGTGTGATAAATCCGGTGAGTGTGAGCTACAGAACTATACGCTCGAACTTGCTGTCGATTCACAGAGCTATGCGATCCCCGATACCAAGCGTGAGGTCAAAGACTGGAGTAGCGTACTGCACTACGATGCGGGTCTATGTATCGTCTGTGAGAGATGTACCACTGTTTGTAAGGATATGATCGGTGACTCTGCGATCACCACGACCAAAAGAGGCGGAGAGGCACTCGACAAGTCCTACAAAGAGACGATGCCAAAAGATGCTTACGCGATGTGGAACAAACTGCAAAAGTCGATCATTGCACCAAGCAACGGCACGGACTTTACCGACTGTAGTGACTGTGGTGAGTGTACGGCGGTCTGTCCTGTCGGTGCGTTGACCGGACGTGATTTTGTCTATACCTCCAACGCGTGGGAGCTCAACCGTATCCCTGCTACCTGTGCGCACTGCTCCAGCGGATGTCAGATCTACTACGAGACCAAGCACACTTCGGTCTTTGACAGAAGTGAGAAGATCTACCGTGTTACCAATGAATGGAACTATGTCTCTCTCTGTGGTGCGGGACGTTACGGGTATGACTTCGAGAACCGTGTCGAAGGTAAGGATGAAGCGGCGTTCAATGCAGCAATCGAGGCGTTCAAAAAAGCCGAGAGTATCCGTTTCAACTCCGTGATCACCAATGAAGAGGCGTTGATGCTCCAGACCCTCAAAGAGAAGATGGGACTCAAGCTTGTCAATCCCGATGCACGTGCATTCCAGAAGTTCCTTAAAGCGTACGCCAAGGCTTCAGGACATGCACTTTATAGCTACGACTTCAAAGAGGTGATGGCGACAGACTTTGTCATGAGCGTAGGTGCGTCACTGCGCAACGACAACCCCAACGCACGTTACGCCTTCAACAACATTCAGAAGCTCAACAAAGGGGCGGGACTCTACTTCCATCCGGTAGGGGACAACCTGGTACCGACATTTGGTAAAAACGTCGAGATCTTCACACACAAGGTCGGACAGGAAGAGGCAGCACTCTATCTTATCCTCGATCTCTTTGCGGATAAAGAGAAGCTTCCCGAGGATGTCAAGTCGTTTA
>CAYPWA010000177.1:0-3417 GCA_964414325.1 uncultured Sulfurovum sp.
GATCCGGTATACTTTTCTAAAGAAAAGCTTTTATTTTGAAGGATTAACAATGGAAATGCCGACTGCTGAGACGATGATCTGTCACTGTCATGACAAAACACTGGGGGAGATTGCTGCCTATATCAAAGCAAACAAGATAGAAAAGTGGGAACAGCTCGTGGAGGATCTTGAATTTGAGTGCGGAGATACCTGCAAGAACTGCCATACCGAAGGGTATCACAACGATGGTCTGTCTTTGGCAATGGCGGTAGGCATGGTCAAGCGGGGATACATCTAGTAACATTAGAAGTTCATATATTCTGCTGAAGTTTCAGGTATATTTTAGAACAGATACATAAAAATTGTTCATTGTTCATTGTTCATTGTTCATTGTTCACTGGCACACGCCACACAGCGTACACTCTCCGGGCGGATTTTCATCCGATCCACACCAATGGGCTCTTCACATTCGATACAGATACCGAACATAGGATGATCGATACGTGAAAGTGCATTTTTCAAACGTGTCAGACGCAGCTTGGATTCATCAAGTATACGCCGATTCACTTCCTGTTCCGCCATCGCCTCCATACGGGTCAGCCTGCCAAGCGAGCAGTCAGGTGCGATGGGCTTTGCTTTTTCTTGAAGTGTATTGATCTGCTGCTGCAGTTTGTCGATCTCGTGAAGGATATGGGTTTTGATCACCGTTTTTTCTGTTTTTGTCATCATATTTTCTTTATGTTATAGTAGAGCATTAAGTATAACATAGTTGGAGGCATAGTATGAAGCTTGTGGTATGGTGGTGCGGTTTGGTTGTCTCTTTACTGGCGGCACCTGCCTATACCAATGCGCTGATCCATGAGTCCTCTCCCTACCTGCAGCAGCATGCGCACAATCCGGTCGATTGGTACCCTTGGGGAAAAAAGGCATTCATCAAAGCCAAGAGAGAACATAAGCTGATCTTTCTCTCCATCGGGTACAGCACCTGTCACTGGTGTCACGAGATGGAGAGGGAGAGTTTTACGGATGAAGCGGTGGCGAAACTGCTCAATGACAACTTTGTTTCGATCAAAGTGGATAGAGAAGAGTATCCGCAGATAGACAAAAAGTATCAGGCACTCTATCTTGCCAAGTACGGTAAACGCGGCGGATGGCCGTTGAGTGTTTTCTTGACACCGGAGGGGAAGGTGCTGTATATCGCTACCTATATCCCCAAAGAGGCGGGGTATGGTTCACCGGGGCTGCTGAAACTTCTGCCTGAACTTGCCACACTTCGAGATGATCCCGAAGCACTCCGAAAGAGAATCGCTTCCTTTGGTGTGCCCTCTAGCACCCATAGAACATCATCGGCAACGATTGACATACCTGTCCGAGCAGTGATCGAAAAGAGTATCAAGAGGCTGGAGGAGACCTATGACAAGAAGCATGGTGGTTTTGGTAAGCGTCCCAAATTTCCGGAAGCTTCCAAGATAGAGATGCTTCTCACCATTGTACGGCTGACCGGTAATACCCATGCGATGCAGATGCTAATGCAAACACTCACCAAAATGGCACGTAGTGGACTCTACGATCAGGTAGAGGGAGGGTTCTTTCGCTATACGACCGATGCGGGATGGGAGTATCCTCATTATGAGAAGATGCTCTATATCAATGCAGAGCTGATCACGGTCTATGCCCGTGCCTACAGGGTTACTGCCGATCCGCTCTATCGCAGGGTCGTAGAGGAGACGATCGCTCACATGAGGGATCACTTCTCTCGCGAGGGGCTATTTTTTGCGGCCAGTGATGCGGACAGTGACGGGGAGGAGGGCGGCTACTATATCTATGACTATACGCGCATTATGGAGGCATTGCGTAAAGAGGGATGGGATGAGAGAACGATCAAAGACAACCTTGTCTACTACGGGATCGAGGAGGACGGCAATGTGGACGGAGAGCTCTCTCTTCCACATCTGGGAGCAGGAGCACCGCCGCCTAAAGCTGAAGCGTTTAGAGACTATCTTGCGACATTGCGCCGTACACGTACCTTTCCGTTTGTCGATCACAAGATATTGACATCGTGGAATGCGATGATGATAAAAGCACTCTTCGTTGCAGGAGGGATCGATCCGCGATACAACACAGAGGCGGAGCATTCACTGGAAGCACTGCTGCATGGACTCTATCTCGATGGGAAGCTCTACCATCAGCGGATCGGAGGGGCGCGCCCTGTGCGTCCGGCACTTCTGGAGGATTACGCCTTTTTGGTCGATGCGTTGATCGAAGGGTATGAACGAACCTATAAAGCACGTTACCTGACGCTTGCACAGACATTGGCAAAGGAGGCTGTTCGTCGTTTTTATCGTAAAGGCGTATGGTATCTCAGTGATGACGGGATCGAAGCGGTAGCCGATGCTGATGACCGATACTATACATCACCGCTGAGCGTCATGCTCGATGATCTTTTGCGACTGGCGGTACTGCTTGAGGAGCGTGATCTTTCCGGTATCGTGAAGCGGACACTTTATCATTGGGATGCGCTTCTTGAGAAAGATCCCACATCCGCACCGCGTCTGGCAATACTCTACCTGCGATATAGGCTGGGAGATGTCGTGATCCATGCAAGCAAGGATGCACTGTTTGGTGTCCAAAGCCAGATAGAACGGGCGAAATATCCTTTTCTTTTAAGCAAAGCACAAGAGAATGCGGGGTATCTTGCCTGCGGTATCAATGTCTGTTTTGCAGCTGATCGAAATATCACGAAACTGCTGAAAAGGATACAAAAGATGAAACGGGTCGTCCCCTCCAAAGGAGCAACAGCATGGCAGAAGTAGATCTCAGTGTGGGCAAGATCCTTAAACTTAACACCAAGGCACAACTGCAGGGAGAGGATCTCTATACCTTTCTGAAAAAGGAGTTGCCCGATATCTCTGCGGAGGATCGCTTGAAGTATCTCTCCGCGATACTGAACGATTTTTTCGAGGCATATCGGTTTGATCCCGACGATGAGTTCCGTGCGGATGGTTATATTATCAAACGGTTCTACCCGAAAGGAGTGTTGCATGCTGAAGATGAATGAGGATCTCCAAGATGCCCTCAAGTCATACTTGGCACTGCTGGAAGCAGGGGAGTACTTTGAGGCACATGAGGTGTTGGAGGAGGCGTGGCATCCGCTCAGGCTGCGCAAGGATCCTCTGGCAAATCTAGCCAAAGGGCTGATCAACGGGGCAATCGCATTCGAGCATCTAAAACGCAACAGAGAACAGGCTGCTTTGCGGGCGCAACGTGTGATTGCATCCTTCGATCGGCACAAGGGACTGTGTGTAGAGGGGATCGTTCACTATGCACTCTTCTCCCAGGCTTGTACCTATATTGAAAAGCTGAAGTCCGAGCACCGTGAGGTTTTTGCGTAATGTTCTGGTACCATGCCCTGACCAAGCATAGCTACAATTCGGTCAG
>CAYPWA010000178.1:0-3404 GCA_964414325.1 uncultured Sulfurovum sp.
ACCAATGCCGGTATGGTGCAGTTTAAGAACATCTTCACCGGAGAGGCACCCATTCCCAACCCGCCGCGCGCCACTTCGAGCCAGACCTGTATTAGAGCAGGGGGTAAGCACAACGACCTGGACAATGTCGGGTACACTGCGCGACACCATACTTTTTTTGAGATGTTGGGCAACTTCAGCTTCGGAGATTACTTCAAGAAAGAGGCGATTGCGTATGCGTGGGAGTTCGTCACAGGCAAGGAGTATCTGGCACTGCCTGTAGAGAAGATCTGGGTAACGGTGCACGAGAGTGACGATGAGGCGTACGATCTGTGGAAAACACACATCAGCGAAGATCGCATTATGCGCTTTGGAGACAAGGATAACTTCTGGCAGATGGGGGACACGGGACCATGTGGACCATGCTCGGAGATCTTCTACGATCAGGGAGAAGAGCACTTCAATTCACCTGAAGATGTGATGGGCGGCGAGGGTGATCGCTTCCTTGAGATCTGGAACCTTGTCTTCATGCAGTATGAGAGAGATGAACAAGGTACGCTTCATCCGCTACCAAAGCCAAGCATCGATACAGGGATGGGGCTGGAGCGTGTCGTCGCGATCAAAGAGGGGGTGTTCAATAACTACCATTCTTCACTCTTCAAACCGCTGCTTGATGCCATCGGTAGACTGGTAGGCACACCGTACGACTACGATGCGCCCAACTCGGCAAGCTACCGTGTCATCGCCGACCATGTCCGTTCGGTCAGCTTCCTGTTGGCTCAGGGGGTCAACTTCGACAAAGAGGGACGCGGTTATGTGCTGCGCCGTATCATGCGCCGTGCGATTCGCCACGGATACCTGCTGGGACTGCGCGAACCGTTTATGCATAAACTGGTCGATGCGCTGGTAGCGGTGATGGGCGGACACTACGCCTATCTTGAGACCAAGTCCGAAGCGATCAAGACCTCGATGAAGCTTGAAGAGGAGCGATTCTTCGAGACGATCGAAGCGGGGATCAAGCTCTTCAACGCGCAGCTTGAGAAGACAGACGATACCTTTGACGGGGAAGTGGCGTTCAAGCTCTACGATACCTTCGGTTTCCCGCTTGACCTGACAGAGGATATGCTCAGAGAAAAAGGCATCAGACTCGACATTGATGCATTCAACGCCAAGATGGAGGCGCAACGCGCACAGTCCAAAGCCCACTGGAAAGGGACGGGAGATGCCGCGACGACTGGTGACTTCAAGGCGCTTAAAGAGCAGTTTGGTGAGAATACTTTTGTCGGCTATGAAGAGACGGAGACCACTACCAAAGTACTTGCTTTGCTGGATGAAAACTTCAAGCAAGTGCAGAAGCTGGACGGCAGAGGCTGGGTGATGCTCGCGCAGACACCTTTTTATGCCGAGTCCGGTGGACAGGTGGGAGACCGCGGAGAATTACGAATGACGAATGGCGAATCCGCCGTCAAGGTATTGGATACCAAGAAATTCCTTGAGATGAATCTCTCTGAAGTGGAGGGAAAACTCTCTGTAGAGGATGAGGTGGTCGCTGTGGTCGACCAAAGCCGTGCGGAGATCGAGAAGCACCACTCGGCAACCCACTTGCTGCACGCAGCACTCAGAGCGATCCTTGGAGACCATATCTCTCAGGCGGGATCACTCAACGATGACAAACGACTGCGTTTTGACTTCTCGCACCCCAAGGCGCTGACAGCAGAAGAGTTGCAAGCCGTAGAGGACTGGGTCAACGACAAGATCCAACGAGCCATCCCGAGAAAGACCGAGATCATGAGTATCGACGAGGCGAAACACTCCGGTGCGATGGCGCTCTTTGGAGAGAAGTACGGTGAGAAGGTACGGGTGGTGAGCATGGGTGATGCTTCCGTGGAACTGTGCGGGGGTACTCATGTGGACAACACCTCGCGCATCGGGCTCTTTATGATCACCAAAGAGAGCGGTGTAAGTGCCGGGGTGAGACGGATCGAGGCGATCTGCGGGCGTGCAGCAGTAGAAAAGGTCAAAGGGCTGCGCCATGAGATCGAAGAGATCAAAGAGGCGGTGAAAAACCAAAACCCCATTGCCGGTATCACGAAGCTCAAAGAGGAGATAAAGAGCCTCAAAGGCGAGCTTAAAGAGGCGCTTAACGCCACCAAAAAAGAGCTGACCCCTGTGGAGGTGAACGGGGTGAATGTGATCATTGATGAGGTGGAGGCAGGAGATATCAAAGAGATGATCGATGAAGCCAAGAACCGATACGAGAATATCGCGATCATGCTCTTTCAGAAAAAAGGCGAAAAGGTGCTGTTGGCAGCTGGATCGAAGAACACACCGATCAAAGCGGGCGACTGGATCAAGTCGATCGCACCGATCGTAGGCGGCGGGGGCGGCGGTCGTCCCGACTTTGCACAGGCAGGCGGAAAGAAACCTGAGAAGATCGCTGAAGCGATCGAAGAGGCGAAGAGCTATCTGGCTGAAGTGCTTGAAGGGGGCAACTGATGAAAGCAGCGATGGCATCGTTCTTTGGGACTTATGCCCACGAGATCATCTTTTTACATGTATTGGGGGCGTTTGTCTGGGTAGGCGGGATGATCGCCATTCGTGTAGCGGTACATCCGGTGATGCAGAGTATCGAAGATCCGAAGATACGTTTGGGGAAAACGCTGGCGATCACCGGACGATTGTTCAATCTGGTGATCCCTTTTATCATCCTGATCATCATCAGTGCGGTCTTGATGGCGGTCGGACTTGGTTTTAGAGATGCTGCGGTAGGAGAGGATGGTACGATCCTCTCACAGAGTGCCTATGTGACCTACCAGATCGTACATGTCAAAGAGGTGATCTGGACGATCATGACGCTCAATTTTATCTGGATGTATCTCAAGCGACGCAAAGCACAGACGCTTTTCGATGCGGGAGATCTGCCTGCAGCCAAAGCGAAAGTCGCGATCATTCCCAAGATATTGCTGCCGATCAATATCCTTTTGGGTGTGGCGGCACTCTGGCTGGGGATCACGCTCAGAGGGTTTGCGTAGTATGTCACTCTACCTCTGCTCCCAGTCGGAGTCGCGTGCCCTTCTGCTGCGTGAAGCGGGGATCGACTTCGAGCAAAAACCGGTCGGTTTTGACGAGGATCAGATCACGACCGCGATCGCCAAGGATTTTGTCTATCATGCAAGCAAAGGAAAGCTGGAGGCTGCGGAACGACACTATGGACTGGAGACTCCGCTGCTGTGTGCAGACAGTGTGATCGCCACTGCAGAGGGGGAGATCCTCAGAAAACCAAAAGATGTTGACGATGCCAGACGCATCCTCTCTCTGCAGAGCGGTGCGCAGATCTCCATCGTTTCGGGAGTACACTACAAGCGAAAAGAGCGACTCTTTATCGATGTCTCGGCGACCCACTACCGTTTTGCCCCTTTCGATCC
>CAYPWA010000179.1:0-3383 GCA_964414325.1 uncultured Sulfurovum sp.
TTTTAACTTTCAACTCAATATGTCATAATGGTGGTTGATAAAACTTATAAGGACAGACCATGGCTTTAGAAAACCTGACGGCTGAAAATTTTGATGAGAAGGTAACTTCCAGTGATATCGCAATACTTGACTTCTGGGCACCGTGGTGCGGTCCCTGTCGTCAGTTTGCACCGATCTTCGAGAAAGTAGCGGGAGAAAACCCCGACATTCTCTTTGGCAAAATCAATACTGAAGAGGAGCAGTCGCTTGCCGGACACTTCCGTATCCAGTCGATCCCTACGGTCATGGTACTTCGTGACAATATCGTCCTCTTCTCTCAACCAGGACTCCTCCCCGAAGAGGGACTTAACGACATCATTCGTCAGGTCAAAGAGCTTGATATGGATGAGGTACGTAAAGAGATAGAGAAACAGCAGGCTGAAGAAAATTAGCCGCAGGTGCGACTATGTCGCACAAAACACAAAAGGGTTAAGGATCTCTTCTTAACCCAGATCCGCTCCAAATCCGCACATCCCCTCTTCGATTTTTGCAACACGTCCCGCATGTCGACCACCTTCGAACTCTGTGGAAGCGAACGCTTCGATCATATCGGCGATGACCCCTTTGCCTACGACACGTTCACCAAAGCAGAGGATGTTAGCGTCGTTGTGCTGGCGGGTGAGCTTGGCAGTGTAGTGGTCGTGGCAGAGGGCGGCACGGATGCCTGCGATCTTGTTGGCGGAGATGGAGATGCCTATCCCCGTCCCACAGATAAGGATACCGAAGCTTCCCGGGTCATTGATGACCGCATGGGCACACTTGTGTGCGTAGTCGGGGTAGTCGACACGATCAGCATTGTCAGGACCAAGGTCGATGATCTCATGTCCCAGATCGGTGACAACCTCTTTGACATAGGCTTTGATGGCATATCCGGCATGATCGGTAGCGATATAGAATTTCTTTGACATCATATCTCCTTTATAGATGAAGTAAACTGTTGGCGATCCAGCCCACAGGGGCGAAGAGCAGGTTTGATAACGGTGTAAAGAGCACAATGACAAGTAGGATCATCCCGTAGGGGTAAATCTTGTCATAGAAGGCGACAAAACCTTTCATATTCCATCCCTGAGCAAGGTAGCGTACTGCCTGTGCACCGTCCAACGGCGGGATTGGCCAGAGGTTGAAGACACCCAGCAGAATATTGATAAGGAATGTCTGATAGACAAAGAGTGTCACAAATGCCTCAAATGCCGATTGCGGGTGTGTCAGTGCCGGCAACAAGACCGCACAGAGTGCCGCAAGGATGAAGTTGTAGGTGATCCCCGCCAGCGAGACTGCGACTGCTGCGTTGGTGCCGCCGTTACGTATGACGGTATGCATATTGATCGGTACAGGCTTCGCCCAGCCAAACACAAAGGGCGCACCGCTAAAGTAAAGGACGGCGGGCACAAGCAGGGTACCGACCGGATCGACATGGATAAGCGGGTTGATACTCAGTCTTCCGAGTGATCTGGCGGTGTTATCTCCGTACTTGTAGGCGACCCAGCCATGCATGATCTCATGCCCGACAATGGCGACGATGAGTGCAAGTACCATTGCCGAGAGTTTAATAATGTCCGCTTCACTCATTGGATCGGCTGCTCTCTCTCGAGTGTATCGATACGTCTGCCCACGCGTCCCCATCGTATGGTGTAACGCTGACGATCCCAGAGCTTTTCACATGCTTTGGAGTCGATAGGTATATCACCACACACACGCTTGAGTCCGGCATGGTCTCTACCGCCGCCGAACTTGTCTCCTTTGAGAACACGCTCATAAGAACGATGCTCGATACTCATGTAGATCAGCCAGGGCTTACCGACAATCAGACGGTAGGGTACCGGTCCCCAGAATCGGCTGTCGTTGGAGTTGTCCCTGTTATCACCGATCATGTAGTAGTGGTCTTCGGGCACTTTGGCATAGAGTGCATTGATCGTACGCCCCTCCAGCTCATAGACCGGTGCATCAAGTCCTTCTACCATGACAGGAACGACATCGATCTTTTTATTGTAGGCGTAGTAGTTGAGCAGTGCTTCGAAGATTGTCATTCCTTCGGGTGTATACTGGATTCCGGGATATTTGTCCATATAGGGATTTTCGACCCAAAGCTTGTCGCGCAGCACTCTGATCTTCTTTTCCGGATAGTGTTTGCGGATATAGTCATCTCCTTCATGGAAGTGGATCAGCAGCTTCTTGTCCGCATAGAGGATCTCATCTCCGCCTACGGCAACACAGCGCTTGACATAGTGTACCTTTTCGTTCTTGGGATAGCGGAAGATCACGATATCCTCTCTCTGGGGACGAGGTCCGTCTATAAGGTGTCCGTTGCCTTTGAAATCGGGTAGCAGGGGGATCTCCAGCCAAGGAAGATGAGGGATAGGGATACCGTAGGAGAACTTCTTGGCAAAAAGAAAATCTCCGATCAACAGGGTACGTTTCATCGATCCGCTGGGGATGACAAAGGATTGTGCGACAAAAAATATGAGGAAAAGTACGATGATGATCGTTCCTGTCCATGAGCTTGAAAAACGGTAGAGTTTATTGGCGAATTCTTTCACTTATGCCCTTTGTTGTGCGGATTTGAGTGTATTGGCAAGGAGCATGGCGATGGTCATCGGACCCACACCGCCCGGTACCGGAGTAATATAGGAGCACTTCTTGGCGACATTTTCGAAGTCGACATCACCTACGAGTTTGCCGTTCTCCAGACGGTTGATACCGATATCGATGACAATGGCACCCTCTTTGACCATATCCTCTTTGATGAGACCGGGTACCCCGACTCCAACGACGACAATATCGGCTCTGCTTGTATGCGCTTTGAGGTCTTTGGTGTAGATGTGGGTAACGGTCACGGTGGCATTGGCATTGAGCAGCAGTGATGCCATCGGTTTGCCCACAATATTGCTTGCACCCACGACACAGACATCCTTGCCCTCAAGATCGATGTCGTACTCTTCGAACATCTTCATCACCCCCAGCGGTGTACAGGGTACGAAGCTGTCCAGTCCCGTGACTAGACGACCGACATTGTAGGCGTGGAACCCATCTACATCCTTGCGCGGATCGATCACTTCAAGGATTTTGTCCGTATCGATATGCTTGGGCAGTGGAAGCTGTACGAGGATACCGTCGATGCGCGGATTGGCATTGATCATCTCGATGGTGGCGATGATCTCGTCTTGGGAGATGGTGTCGGGCATATTGTGGGTGATGGAGTAGAAACCGACCTTCTCACACGCCTTGGCTTTCATATTGACATAGGCGTGGCTTGCGGGGTCGTCACCGACAAGGATGACCGCCAGACCCGGGACGATGTTTTTCTCCTGTTTGAGCTTCTCTACCTCGGAGGCGACGGAGTCCTG
>CAYPWA010000180.1:0-3382 GCA_964414325.1 uncultured Sulfurovum sp.
GTGAGAGTTTCGAGAACAAAGGGACGGCAAAGCTCCTCAACAAATATTTTGTCCCGATCAAAGTAGATAGGGAAGAGCGCCCTGACATCGACAAGCACTTTCAGGAGGTCTATCAGCTCATGAACGGTCGTCCGGGAGGTTGGCCTACCTCCATCTTCCTGACCGAAGAGCTCAAACCCTTCTACTCCGCCACCTATATCCCGCCTGAGCCGCGCTACGGGATGATGAGCTTCCCTACATTGCTGGAAGTGATTGCCGATAAGTACAAAAATGAAAAAAATACGCTTATCGAAGAGGCGGATAATATCCTTAAACAACTCAACCACAATCATGACAAGATCCAAGCGACCAAACTTGATATGAGTATTGTCAATAGAGCCGTCGAACATGCCGGACTGCTCTATGATCACCGCTTTGGAGGCTTTAGCAAATCCCCGAAGTTTCCTCAAACCTCCTTGCTTGATCTGCTGCTTGACCTCTACCGACTCACCCAAAACAATGAGGCTCTCACTATGGTCGAAAAACAGCTTCTGCATATGGCAAAGGGTGGCTTGCGTGATCTGATCGACGGAGGATTCTGCCGATACTCCACCGACAATGAATGGCTTGTACCGCATTTTGAGAAAATGACCTATGACAATGCGCAGCTTGGCGCACTCTACCTTAAAGCATACCATATCACCAAAGAGCCATTCTACAAGGATGTCGCGTTTGAGACGATCGACTTTATGCTTAAAAAGATGCGCGAAGATGACCTTTTCTACTCTGCCAGCGATGCCGACACCCAAGGAGAAGAGGGCAAATACTTCGTCTACACCTACGAGAAAGCGCGCAAATCCTTCCTCAAGGCGGGCATCCCCCAAAAGGCACTCGATGCCCTCTGCGAAGCGCTGCATATCACGCCTGAAGGTAACTTCGAAGGCAAGAACATCATCCGCATTGAGGCTCCTAAAAATACTGACGATATCCCTTACTATCAAGAGGCGATCGCAGCGCTGCGCAAACGCCGTGCAGAGAAGCGAACCTACCCCTTTATCGACAAGAAGGTGATCGTCTCATGGAATGCGATGATGATCACGACCCTCTTCAAAGCCGCACGGGTGGATGCACGCTATCTTGAGCCTGCACACAAGTCGCTTGATGCACTGCTGGAGAGTATGTACCTGCATTCTCAGCTCTTCCACTCCACGCTGATTGGGAAAAAGCCGAAGATCCACGCTTTCCTCGAAGATTATGCCTACCTTGGCGAAGCGTTGATCGAAGCCTATGAGACCACACTGGATGAGACGCACCTTATCCTTGCGCAGAAACTGGTCAATGCCGCTATCGAGAAGTTCTACAAGAATGGGATGTGGAAATTCTCCCGCGGCGAGTTCGAAACCGATGCAGAAATACACGACAGCTCCTACCCCTCTTCTCTTGCGACGATGGTGGGCGTACTCCACTCTATCTCCTCTCTGGTTGATCCGGTCTACAAAAAGTTCGTCTTCAAAAGTCTGGAGATCCACTCCTACGATGTGATGCGTCAGCCTATCTCTACACCGAAACTCAGCAAAATGGTCATCCGTTATCTCTTTGACGACATCATCATCAAAGCCAAAGAATCACTACTCAAACCACATATCGGTGATCTCGATACACTTCCCTACCCCTTCACCCTTCTACGCAACGACACCAACGACGGATGGATGCTCTGCAATACCTCGGCGTGCTTTGGGCACGAGAAGGATTTCAACGGTGTTGTGGAGGTGCTAAAAAGACGCCAACGTCCCAAAGAAGGGAATCAAGCGTAAGCATGGTGATCTTCATCACCTCCCTACAGCACACAGATACTACACGATCCTTTTGCTATAGTCTGCCAAAAAGGATATTATATGCTTAAAAAACTTCTACTTCTGTCCCTACTGAGTGTCTCACCTTGGGCAAAATCTCAGACCATCGTTTTTGCCGCGGGCTGTTTCTGGGGTGTGGAGAAGTACTATGACCACCTTAAAGGGATCAAGCGTGCCGTATCAGGATATGCAGGTGGGGAGTATGCCAACCCTACTTACGAGAAGGTACTCGCACACAGACGCAATAGTACCTTGCGCAACCATACCGAAGCGGTCAAGGTAATCTATGATGATACGAAGATCTCCACAGAGGCGCTCATCAAATCATTCTGGGAATTGCACGATCCTACACAAGGAGACAGACAGGGCAATGACGTGGGCAACAACTACCGCTCTGCGATCTACTACACTACAGAGGCACAAAAAAAGATCGCACTTGCGACCAAAGCAACCTATCAAAAGCTCTTGACACAGGCGGGATACGGCAGGATCACGACCGAGATCGCACCGCTAAAGAAATTCTATCCTGCCGAAGAGTACCATCAGGACTATTTGGAGAAAAACCCTTTTGGCTACTGCCCAAACCACGCTACCGGCGTGACCTTCGGTGATGTGAAGATCGTTACCGATACCATTACCCCGCTTGGCGGCAAAGAGATCGTGGTGATCGACGCGGAGCATTGCAGGTTCTGCGAGAAGTTCAAAGAGAACGTCACCGACCACTATCACGGTACTATCCCGCTTAGAACGGTACACCAAGATGCTCTCAAGGGATTCAGGCTCAAGACCAAGATCCAAGGAACCCCTACAATCCTCTTCATCCAGGACGGCAAAGAGATCGAGTCCTATACGGGATATATGGATGAAAAGCGTTTCTACCAGGCGGTAGGTGCGTTCAAGCTCGGAGAAGAGAGTGAGGGGTACAAGGTCGCCTTCGCCAAACAGACCGATGGCAGATTTTGCAAAAAGTACAAAGAGTTCATGCATACCGGAGATGGCGTCTTCATCGATAAGGTCTCAGGAGATATCCTCTTCGACACACGTGACCGTTTCAACTCCGGATCTGGATGGCTCAGCTTCTTTAAACCCGCAGGTGACAGCGTCATCTTCAAAGAGGATAATAGCTTTGGTATGAAACGTATTGAAGTCATCGCCAAAAAATCAGGCGCACATCTGGGGCATGTCTTTGACGATGCACCGGAAAGCAAAAAACGCTTCTGTATCAATGCGACTGTGCTGGAGTTTGTCCCCAGAGAGAAGCTCAAGGAGCGAGGGATCAAATAACCCTCGCTCTTGCTTAGTGCATCCTGGCAGCAGGTCTTAGTTCAGGTCAAGGTTGGATATCTGCAGCGCGGATCATTTTTATAAAAGTAAATAATAGGAATCTGAAACTTTCATATAGCCATATCACTTTTTTCTTTACTTGAACATAGGGAAACTCAGACTAAAAGTACTCCCCTTCCCCTTCTTGGATTCGACTGAGAGCTTGATGCCGTAGCGTTTGCAGATACTCAATACGATATTAAGCCCGATCCCAAACCCGCCTCTCT
>CAYPWA010000181.1:0-3366 GCA_964414325.1 uncultured Sulfurovum sp.
TATTGTATGTGAATATACATTAAAAAGATTAATGGGAGATGAAGGTGCGCTGGACGCACCTACGGGATTTATTTTTCGTCAAGTCCGAGGAGTTTGCCAAAAAGCTTGTCTTCGATCATACCCATCTTCACAGCAGGAAGCAGGTTGTTCTCCTGATAGTACTTGATGACCGCCTGTGGATCCTGTCCGCTGATCATCGCTTCGTAGTAGATCGCCTGAGAGACCTCTTGGTCATCGACACTCACTTCCTGATCTTTTGCCAAGGCATCAACGATGAAGGTCGCTTTGACGGAGTTTTGCGCCTCTTCTCTCACCTCTTCTCGGAGTGCTTCGACCTTCTCAGGGTTGTCCTTGTACTCCTGAAGCTCCTCCTCTTTCATCTCTCTGGCTTTGGCATTGATCTTTGCATCGATCTCCTGCTCTACGATGTTGTTGGGCAGTGCGAAATCAAACTGCGCTACCAGTGCTTCGATCAGTTTGGGCTTGAGCTCTTCATTATAGAGTTTGGAGATCTTCTCATTGACGATCTGGTCTTTGAGTCTCTCTTTGAGTGTTTCTACGGTCGCTTTCTCATCATTGAGCAGCTTCTGAGCAAGCTCGTCATTGATCTCGGCAGGTACCTGCTCCTGGATCTCATGCAGCTTCACCTTGAAAGTCGCATCTTTGCCTGCGAGATCCGCTGATCCGTAGTTCTCAGGGAAGGTAACGACGACATCCTTCTCCTCTTCGTACTTCATACCGATGATCTGATCTTCAAATCCGGGGATGAACTGTCCCGAACCGATTTTGAGGTTGAACTTCTCGGCTTTGCCGCCCTCAAACGCTTTTCCGTCGATGAAACCTTCGAAGTCAATCACGACCATATCACCGTCACGCACCATTCTCTTGCGTTTGATCTTTTCGTAGGTGCCCTGCTGCGTCTTGATCTCCTCAAGTTTCGCTTCGATCTCTTCATCAGTCGCTTCAGGCTTCTCAAATGAAGGCACGGCTTTCTCATAACCGCTTACATCGACATTGGGGCGAAGAGAGATCTCAAGCTCTACGGCGATCTTGTCGTCCTGTTTGTCATACTTCTTGAAGATCGGTTCGCCGATGATATCGGCGGTATTGACACCTGCTTGGGAGATACCCATGTCCACCAGTGCCTTGAGCGCTTCGGACTCCGCATCCTGCTCAAGCTTGTCACCGTGCATCTTCTTGACGACATGCGGTGGCACTTTCCCTTTACGGAAACCGTCCACCTTCATCTGCTTTCCGGCCTCTCTTGCCAGTCTGTCCACATTGGCGTCGATAACGCTCTTTTCGATTTCACCGCTGACGGCTACATTCGCATCGTCGATTTTGTTTACTTCAACTTTCACTACAATCCTTTAATAGATATAAATTGCGTGATTTTATCTAAAAATTGATAAAAAACACTCTTTTACTGTTTTTCGAGATTTTTCTTGTCTCTTGCCATACGCTTTCTGATAGTCGGATCAAGGAACTTCTTGCGTATCCTGATCGATTCGGGCGTGACCTCGATCAGCTCGTCATCCTCGATCCACTCCATTGCCGACTCAAGTGTGATCTGTCTAGGCGGTACCAGTTTGATCGCATCGTCCGCACCGCTTGTACGCATATTGGTCAGCTGTTTTCCCTTGAGCGGGTTGACATCGAGATCTCCCGGACGTGCCGACTCCCCGATGACCATACCGGTATAGACCTTGTCCTGCGGTTTGATGAAAAGCGTTCCACGCGCCTGGAGGTTGAAGATGGAGAAAGCAACCGCTTCACCGTTGTCCATTGAGACAAGCGCTCCGGGTGTACGGCTCACAACCGAACCGCTGTAGGGTCTGTACTCGATAAAGGAGTGGTTCATGATCCCCTCCCCTTTGGTATCGGTCAAAAACTCCGAACGGAACCCGATCAGTCCACGTGCGGGGATCTCGAACTCGATCCGTACCGTACCGTCAGGCATCGGTGTGAGGCTTGTCATCTCCGCTTTACGCTTACCGAGTTTCTCGATGGCAACACCTTGGAACTCCTCAGGCACATCGACGACCAGATGCTCGAACGGCTCCATCTTCACCCCGTTCTCCTCTTTGACCACAACCTCGGGACGTGCCAGCAGGAACTCGAAACCTTCACGTCTCATGTTCTCCGCCAAGATACCAATCTGCAGCTCCCCACGTCCGGAGACTTTGAAGCTGGCATCTCCCAGAGGCTCCATACGCATGGCGATGTTGGTCTCCATCTCCTTCTCAAGTCTCTCACGGATCTTGTTGGAGGTGACATGCTTACCCTCTGTTCCGGCAAGGGGACCGTCGTTGACCGACATGATGACCGAGAGCGTAGGCTCTTCAACATGCATCGGATCCAGTGCAACCGGGTTGACCGGATCACAGATGGAATCCCCCACATCGATATCGGCAAATCCTGCGATCGCTACGATATCTCCTGCCTCCGCCTCGTTGATCTCGATACGGTCGAGTCCTTTAAACCCAATCAGCTTACTCACACGGCTCTTTGTCTTCTCGCCACTGGCTTTGACGAGCACATACTCATCCCCTTTTTTGATCTTCCCGTTGAAGATACGCACGATACCGATACGTCCCACGAAAGGATCGCTGTCAAGGGTAAAGACCTGCGCCTGTGTATCGTTGTCTGCAGAACCTTCAGGATAGGGTACTTTCTCCAAGATCGCCTCAAAGAGCGGTGTCATGTCTTTGTTCTCATCTTCGAGATTCCATTTTGCGTATCCGTCACGTGCCGCAGCATAGAGTACGGGGAACTCCAGCTGATCCTCATTGGCATCAAGCGCCACGAGAAGGTCGAACATCTCGTCAAGCACACGATCGGGCTCCGCACCGTCTTTGTCGATCTTGTTGATGACCACAACCGGTACGTGTCCCAGTTCGATCGCTTTTTTGAGGACGAACTTGGTCTGAGGCATGACACCCTCTTGGGCATCGACCAGCATCAGAACGCTGTCGACCATCTTGAGTACACGCTCAACCTCTCCACCGAAGTCGGCGTGACCCGGAGTGTCAATGATGTTGATCTTGTGGTCACCGTAGGTGATGGCTGTGTTCTTCGAGAGGATGGTGATCCCACGCTCTTTTTCGATATCGTTGGAGTCCATGGCCCGCTCCTCCACCTCTTGGTGAGCGGCGAAGGTTCCCGACTGCTGAAGCAGTCCGTCGACGAGGGTGGTCTTGCCGTGGTCGACGTGGGCGATGACGGCGATGTTTTTGATCTTTTGCATACAATTTATCCTAAAACGGGGTCTATACCCCTGTGTAATTTCCGCGCATTATATCCAAAATTCTCTATTATAATGATAATCCGTAAAGTTCGTGATAGGTTTTAAGTGCGTATCGGTCT
>CAYPWA010000182.1:0-3365 GCA_964414325.1 uncultured Sulfurovum sp.
CGCTCTACGAGGACGGACTGGTCGCAAGCACCAAACTCAGCTGCCAGCCACAGCTCAAACCCGATTTCATCGAAAAGATCGAACGCAGCTGGCGCACCGAAGAGGTAGAGATGCGTACTCGTAACGCTATCAGACATCTTAGCAGGTATATCCCTGCATTTGCCGATGCCAAAGTCGGCTCCAAGCCGCTCTTCGGTGCACAGCAGATCCCCGGCAGCGACCCGACCCTGCGTGTGGCGGAGGTCTCCTTCCCTGCTGAAAAATATGCACGGTGCGAGATCGTCAAGGTCTCTTCGGTACTCGATATGGTCGATGCGATCCTCAAACGACTTGCCCGTGACGGTCTGGTAGAAGACGGTGAGACACGCAGGGATCTTGGCTACCTTGAAATGCTTGAGGAGAACACGCTTGCACGCAGAGCCGAGGAAATCGCACGGATGCGTGAGTACCCTGCGGCGCTTTCAAAACGTACCGTTCCGCTGCTGCTGTGACTATCTACAGATAATACACAGAGATTTGCTATACTTCCAATAAAAAAGGTTTACCTGTGAAATTCTTCTTCGCCCTGCTCTCTTGTACATTCATGCTTCCGGCGCAAACGACTATCAAACACTTGAACATTCACGACAACGACTTCTACATCATCACCGACACTTATGACATCTACGACAGCAAAGGGGAAGTGATGAAGTTCTACCGTGAAGAGAACACTTACGATATGACACACCTCTTCAATCTGACCCTTGAAGATAAAACCGGTACCTGTGGTGCCCGGAGTGTGGAAGAGGGAAGCTACGAGATCGACGGCGACACCTTGACCCTCTACACTCTATGGGAGAGGCAGGGGCGCATCTACGACGTACCCTACGGTGCACGTATCCAACACTACCGCATTGAAAACAACGGTACACTCACACTTGTTTCAAGTAAACTCTATGTAGAAACCGCCAGAAAGAGCTTTGACCGCAGTAGTGGTATGCGTTTTTTGTGGGAGAGCCCCAAAAGTGACGCAGACAAAAAAGCGTTTACCAACTATATTGCCTCAGTAGAACAACAATACAAAGGGACGTTTATCTTCGGGGATGATGCCAAAGCCCTGATCAAAGAGGTCAAAACCGCAATTTCACGCAGAAATCTCAGCCGGTGGAAATAGGCTTAAAAGTGATGGCTTTTGCAGGGGAACCTGTGATCGTTCCTGGTAACTTTTGCAAAGATCGTTAAAGGGGTTTGCGTCTCCTTGGCTATCCTCTCTACTGCTTTGCGATCCGCTTCTTTGAATGCGACAAGCATTTCATACTCCTCTCCGCTAAAGCCTATGTCATCGCTGATATTTTCTAATATATCAAACCCATATTTATTCATATTAAGTAGTTTGTTCGTATCGCAGTAGAGTCCGTCTGAGATGTCCATCCCCGCTCTGAGAAGCGAACGTGCCTTATAGATGAACGCATCCCTGAGCGTGGGCTCGTAAAAGCGTGAATATTTGGCGATCTTTTCACCTCTAAAAAGTGCTTCAAGATCGCGTTTGCTCTGCCCGAGTGTTCCCGTATAGGCAAGCAGATCCCCCTCCTGTATTCCGGTACGCATCAGCGGATCGTCGCTCTCAGAGATAAGCGTAATGCTCAAATGGAGTTTCTCTCCGCCGATGGTATCGCCACCGATGATCTCACAACCGTACTCTGCCGCCGTTGTCTGCATACTCTCCATCAGCTCGTTGATCTCCGGCTTACCCATATCAGAGGGGATCGAGACGGTCACCAGTGCGAATTTGGGTCGTGCGTTCATCGCTACAGCATCAGAGAGATTCACCAGCATCGCCTTGCGTCCGATCTGTGCGTAGCTCATCCATGCACGCTTGAAATGCGTATCTTCAAAGAAAGCATCCATACTATAAAGTGTTTTCCCTACGACTGCAGCATCGTCACCGATATACTTCGAGTGCAGTCTCCCGATAAGGTAGGCTTCTTTATCCATCTTATTCTCTCTGTCTTTAAGTTGGCAAAATTGTAACATACCCCACCCCAACTTCCGGTAGTCATCGTAAAAAACAGCGTAGTTGGAAGCATAAAGCGTTATAATCAACATTATTACGTCATAAGGACAGCCTATGCAACACAAACTTGATGTACGCACATTCTTTTTCAATGCCAAGACAGACTACCTCCCCTACTATAAACCGTTTGCAATGACGCTTGAGAGTGACACCAAAGCACGCGATATCCTCAAAAATATCAAAGATGCCAACGAGAACTTTGCCTACCCCGAAGAGAAACTGCTGTTTCGCATCAACGATGTTGTCGTCACAGGTGAAGAGACGATCGGGCAGATCGTGGAGCGTTTCGGTACCGAGATTCAGATCGATCCGGTGCTCTCCTACCGCAGTAACCACTGCCTTGTGATTAACGACAGTGACTTTATGCAGCGCTTTGAACTGCTCGCACCCTATGCGAGTGATGAGGACAAAGCCTACTACGAATCACTCTATGCCCAGCATTACGCCTCCGAAAGCAGCCGTTTTAACCACGACTATATCGGCGATGCGATCTTGCTGCTGGCACACCGTATGATCACCAACGACTCCGAGCACAAAGAGGAGATCCTCGCTGCAATCAACGACCCTTACGACGGACTCAATGCCTGCGAATTCGAGAACAACCTCTTTGACGGAGAGGATCATACCGCGACCATCGAAGCGCTGCACACGATGTTCGAACGCTCCGCACCCAACAGATTCCTTGAGAAGATCAGCCAAAAGCTCTCAAAAGAAGCACAGGCGGCACACAAGGTCGAGAAGATTGAAGGTGTGGGCATCGCATTCTATCAAGGTCAAAGCGACACCCCTTCTCAAGAGGAAGTGTTTGCCGCGATCAAAGCTGCAGGTGCCAACATCGTACGTTTTGGCAGAGAGAGAAAACTCTGCGGTCGTACACTGATCGGCAGACAGGAGAACCTGGCATACCTCAAAGCCGACAACCCTGCTTGATGCGCTTGACAGCGGTGCGGATGTGCTGATCGTCGCGGACAGTGCCGACTTAGAGATGTTCAACAAACACTTTGCCGCCATACAGAAACGTATCGGCAGAGAGATCCCTCTGGCGCTGATGAGCCTTGAGGCGTTCAAGGCACTTGCACACAAAGAAGAGGTGGCGTAACAACGTCGCTTTTTCAAGTCATATCACAGTAGCTTATCTTATCTATTCACTCCCCTTTTATTTCCCTTTATTTTCGGTAACAACCTCTCTTTTTCGGTGGTTTTTCTGCGCTTTATTAATCGGTTTAACATCAATGAGAGGGTATAATCAAACAAATTTGACATAAAAGGACGCAAGCGTTATGGACGTAAAAATCTACGAATACGATGCTGT
>CAYPWA010000183.1:0-3346 GCA_964414325.1 uncultured Sulfurovum sp.
GAGAAAATCTCGTTGTCGCACCGCTCGAAGATATCGATCACATCGACCATCGCCAGATCGTAACGCATGTCAGGCTTGTCACTGCCATACTTCTCCATCGCTTCGTGGTAGGTCATACGCTTGAAGGTTGCGGGGATCTCAAAGCCGCACTGCGTGAAGATGTCGTTGATGAGCTTCTCCGCAACGGCGATGACATCATCTTCGGTGCAGAAACTCATCTCGACATCGATCTGGGTAAATTCGGGTTGTCTGTCAGCCCGCAGGTCTTCGTCACGGAAACACTTGGCGATCTGGAAGTAGCGATCAAAACCGCTGACCATCAAGAGCTGTTTGAAGAGCTGTGGTGACTGCGGAAGAGCGTAGAACTCACCGGGATGTACACGGCTGGGGACGAGGTAGTCACGTGCGCCTTCGGGAGTCGATTTGGTCAGGACGGGTGTCTCCACTTCGAGGAAGCCCAGTGCATCGAGGCTGTTGCGTGCGGCGATGGTGGCTTTGGAGCGGAGCTTGAAGATGTCGTAGGACTTCTGGCTTCGTAGTTCGAGGTAGCGGTACTTCAGGCGGATCTCTTCGTTGACCTTTTCGTCCCCGAGGTCAAACGGCATCGGTTTGGAGCGGTTCTCGATGATCAGCTCATCGACGACGATCTCGACTTTTCCCGTCTTGAGATTGGGGTTCTCGAGCCCTTCGCCTCTGGCTCGGACTTTTCCTGTGGCAATGAGGACGAACTGGTCTCTGACATCTTCGGCGATCTTGTGGGCATCGGCATTGTCGGCGGGGTCACAGACAAGCTGTACGACCTCGTCTTTGTCACGCAGGTCGATGAAGATCACCCCTCCGTGGTCTCTGCGGCTGGCGACCCAGCCTGCAACGGTGACTTCCTCACCGATATGTTCTTCGTTGATCTGGGCACAATAGTGTGTTCTCACGTGCAATCCTATATAGTTAGATAAGTGCGCGATTATATCCAAAAGTTGTTTAGGGATTGAAGTAAATATTGTCCGGTGTATCAGTGAGATGAAGAGGGAGTAACGAATATCGTCGTATAATCAAGAAGGGATCAATGCCCTTCCATATACATTGGATAGATGAAGTTCTCTTCCAGTTCGACTCTTTTTGTCAAGGCTTTACCTACTGTACCGAGATCATCGAGGAAAGCATGTTTGTTCCTTTTGTAGTTTTCCCAGTCGGAGTATTTTTTGGCAAAGTGTTTTACCGCCTTCATAATGTCACCCATGTTCTTTTGAAGCTCTCTGAGATGTTCAAGGTGTTCCGTATCGTATGCATCCTCATAGTGTTGCTCCAAATAGGTATAGAGTTGCTTGTCCTCAAGAGAGACATGAAGTTTCAGTGCCATTTCAAACTCTTTGATAAGATCCATGATGGTATGCCATTTCTCATCATCTTCTTTGAATGTAGACTCTATTTCGAGGTATTTTGTAAAAAGCGCACCGTGTGCATCTTTCAGATTTGGGATGAGTCCCTCGCTGTATTTTACTTTTGATTTGTTTGCCGTTGCAGTAGCGGTATTACTGTTTTTCCCACGACCAAATATCTTTTTTAACATCTTCTCTTCCTTTGAGTGTATGGTTTTTCTTATTGTAGGAATGCATCATATCTTTCGTGTGTGAATTTTACATGAACAGAATGATAACCAATTATGAATTATATGATAAGAAAACTATTGAATGACTTGGAGAGTGTCAATTTGACATATTTTGAACCCCGCAAGCAAAGATATGCTACTCTATCATCATAAAACAGCCGGAGAGATATCGTGAAACAACTATCACAGGTAAGATGTGCGGGGTTCATCCTCAAACCCGATGCACCGGAAATACGACCGGTCTATGAGCAGATCAAGACGCAGTTTGAGAGCAAAGGGATCGAAGTGCTTCTCTCGGAGCGTTCTGCAAAAATGATCGGGCTGGAGGGTGTCTCCTTTGACGAGATGTGTACAGAGGCGGATTTTCTCGTCTCACTGGGTGGGGACGGGACACTGCTCTCGCTGGTGCGCCGCAGCTATGGCTACCACAAACCGGTTGTGGGGATCAATGCAGGCAATCTGGGCTTTCTTGCGGATATTACCATCGATGATGTCGATACCTTTCTTGAAAGACTTTTGATAGGTGAATACCGTGTGGATGACCGTATGATGATTGAGGGGTATATCCAAAAGAGCAGCGCTAGTAAAGTAAGCTTTATCGCTTTTAATGATGTGGTCATCACCTCACCCGAGCCCTCCAAGATGGTGAAGGTCAACGCCTCCATCGACGGAGAGCGGTTCAACTCCTACACCGGTGACGGGCTCATTATCTCCACGCCAACCGGATCAACCGCCTACAACCTCTCTGCGGGTGGTCCGATCCTCTATCCGCTGACACAGGCGTTCATCATCACACCGGTATTGGCACACTCTCTGGCAAACCAGCGTCCGCTGGTTGTGCCTGCGGATTTCAGCATCGAGCTGGATGCGGAGAAGTACCGTGCCATCGCCTCGATCGACGGACAGGAGGTCTATGAGCTGGAGGAGGGTGATGTGCTCTATATCGCCGGTGCGAAGAAGGGGGCGACACTGATCCACCGCAAGGAGCACAACTACTTCTCCGTCCTGCGTGAGAAGCTGCACTGGGGGGATCGAAATTGGTAGAGCGTCTCTATCTTCGGGATCTGGTAACCTTCAAGGAGGTTGATCTTGACTTTGAACAGGGGCTGGTGGTATTTAGCGGACCAAGCGGAGCGGGGAAGTCGGTACTGATCTCGGCGATCCTTTCAAGTTTCGGACACTCCGTCAAAGGGTCGGCAGCCTTGTGTGAGCTTTCGGTGAACAAACCACTTAAGCTTACTCACGAAGCGTACGAGCTGGAGGAGACAGTAACGATCAAGGCTCTCAAGAAAGAGAAGCTTCGCTACTTCATCGACGGGCAGGGGATCTCCAAAAAGGTGCTCAGTGAGATGTTCTCGCCCTATGTGACGCATCTGAGTGTCCGTGACAGGGGCAGTATGGAGAGCAGTGTGCTGCTGAAGTTGATAGACCGCTCTTTGGAAGAGAAAGACAAAAGCTACAAAAAACTGCGTAAAGAGTATGTCAAACGCTACGAGACCTACCGCCAAAAGCGTTTAGCGCTTGAAAAGATACGTCAGGATGAGAGGACGTTACAAGAAAAGATCGAGTTTACACGTTTCGAGATAGAGAAGATCGATTCGATAGCTCCCAAGATCGGAGAGGAGGAGGAGCTACTGCAGATTAAGCATCAGCTCTCCCGTATTGACAAGATACGCGATGCGCTAGAGCGGGCATCGGAGATCTTCCGTTTTGAGAGCAGTGTGGAGGAGGTCTATCGAC
>CAYPWA010000184.1:0-1766 GCA_964414325.1 uncultured Sulfurovum sp.
TGATGTCCACTGGCATCTCTACGGTCGATTCGATCTTGCCGGAGGCATAGACGGCAAACCCATCAAACTGCTCGAGTTCAACGCCGACACCCCTACTGCGGTCTTTGAGACTGCCATCATCCAGTGGGCGATTCTCAAGCACAACGGTATGGAGGAGAGCGCACAGTTCAACGGACTCTACGAAGCGCTGCTTGACAACTTCAAACGGCTTGTCACCCTGCAGGAGGATGTCAGCGACTTCGAGGCCCGCTATGAGGGATGGAAGTTCCTCTTTACCTCCATTCGCGGCAATGCCGAGGAGGAGAACACCGTACGACTGCTCCAGCATATTGCGACCGAAGCAGGCTATGAGACAGAATTTGCCTATATCGACGAAATCGAATTCAGCGGCGATGAAGGGATATTCTACAATGGCGAAGCGTATGAGCTCTGGTTCAAACTCATCCCGTGGGAAGATATCGCTCTGGAGGAAGCAGACTTGGCGATGCTGCTGACACAGATCATCCAAAACCAGAAGGCGATCATCTTCAACCCTGCCTATACACTGATGTTCCAGTCCAAAGGACTGCTGGCGATCCTTTGGGAGCTTTATCCCGATCATCCTCTGCTTTTGGAAACATCCTTTGAACCACTGACTTCAGGCAAACAGGTGCAAAAACCTGTCTTTGGCAGAGAGGGAGAGAGTGTGCGTATCCTTGATGAGTCCACCCAAGTGATCGAAGGGGGTGATGGGGCCTACGACAGCCATAAGATGATCTATCAAGCCTATACGGAACTTCCGACCGATACCGAAGGACGCAGCTATCAGGCAGGGGTATTCTACGCCTATGAGGCATGTGCCTTGGGGTATCGCAGAGGCGGGAAGATACTGGACAATATGTCCAAATTTGTCGGGCACGTGATCGAAAACTAATCCGATCCGGGTCGCATCGCACCCGGGCAGTTAACCTGTACGATCTTGGGTATAGGCAGATCGAGTCTTGCAGCAGTGAGTTTGCCACCCCACAAACAGCCCGTATCGAGTGCCAGCACATGCTCGTCACGATAATACCCCAATGTCGACCAGTGCCCAAAAACGATCTTTAGATCGATCTCCTTGCGGTTCTCACACATAAACCACGGTTTCATTCCCTTTACTCTCACCTCCGGTGTCGGCGCACCTTTTTGTTTGAAGTCAAGCCGGTGGTCTTTGTAGCAGTAGCGCATACGGGTGAACGCACTGACAATATAACGATCGATATCTTCAGGCTTCGCACCGCGTTCAAAGTAGGGTTTTCCACCTTCGAACATCTTTTTAAGCCAGAGTGCCGCATGGTCACCTTGCAACTGTTCCTCGATCCGTCTGGCATACTCCATCGCCATTCCCAAATCGAACTCCGGAGAGATACCGGCATGCGCCATGCAGTAACCCAGAGAGAAATCCGTATGCAAAAAAGGCTGTGAACGCAGCCAGTCTATCAACTCCTCGGCTCTGGGTGATGCCAATACGGGATCAATCGTCGGATTGGACTTTTTGATACCGTAGTAGGCTGCGATCAGGCTCAGGTCATGATTGCCAAGCACAATCCGTACGCTTTCCTGTATTTCATAGAGATATTCCAGCACTTCCAGTGATTTGGGGCCGCGGTTGACCAGATCCCCTGCCAGCCAGAGCGTATCGTAGCGCGGATCGAACTGTATCTCCTGCAACAGTTTTTGGAGTGAGTCATAGCACCCTTGAATGTCTCCGATCGCCCAGACTGCCATTAGTTGTACTCCGGACAACT
>CAYPWA010000184.1:1866-3310 GCA_964414325.1 uncultured Sulfurovum sp.
TTCACTCTTCACTTAAAAAGCATCGCTTTTTACTTGCATGCTTTCTGCATATTGCGCACGATCAGCACCAGTAGTGCCACTGCAAAGATCTTGATGTTGATCTCGCTTCCCTTGTGGGTATTGACGAACGCTTCGGTTTTCGTCATCGCCTCCCCTGCCATCTGCATGGTGATGATATCGGGCAGATAGTAGTAGCCAAACATCAATCCCGTTGCGATCACAAAAAAGGTCGCTATCTGCGTGATGGTGTCTCGCTCGAACTTCTTGTATTTGTACCCTTCATAAAGTGCCACGGCAATGACCGTAAAGGTCACCAGGTACGACAGGCGCACAAAATTCTGCGTCATGATCAGCCCCTCTTGAAACTGTGAGAGCATCTCACTTCCCAGCCACTGCTCCGAATGGAACGTCACCGGTGCCACCACAATCCCCGCATAGAGCACCGCACCCAGTGTCGCGCCAAGCAGGATCAGGTATGCCATCGTGGTCATTCTAAAATATTTGTTCATTGGTTTCCTTTTCACGGGTACCCACAAGGGGCACCCCTACAATTTTTTCATATCGTTCCGTAGGGGCAATCCCTTGTGGTTGCCCTTAAATAAAGCGGATGACAAACCCCCTGTCATGTCCGGCAAGGTCTTTGTAGAAATCAATGGATTGTACTCCAACTTCCTTAACAAACGCTTCAATAGGTGTTTTTTGGTCATACCCCATCTCACACGCCAGCCACTTCGTCCCTCTCTCTTTGACCTCGGTGATGATACGCTTGAGCAGTTCATCCCCTCTTCTGCCGCCAAAGAGCGCAGTATGAGGCTCATGATCGACTACATTGCTCTCAAGGAGTGCATCCTCGGCGATGTAAGGCGGATTGGAGACCACCAGTTCCAAAGGCTCATCCACCCCCATCAGCAGATCAGATCTGCGCAGATCGATGCGGTCGGAGACTTCCCATTTTTTGGCATTCTCCCCGGCGACCCTTAGCGGTACCTCACAGATATCCGTCGCGATAATACGCAAATGGGGAAACTTCCGTGCCAACACAATACTGATCGCCCCGCTGCCCACACCGATCTCACCGATACGACCAATCCCCTCCTCTTCGATAATCCGTGCGGTCAGATCGATTAGTATCTCCGTCTCCGGTCTGGGGATCAACACCCCCGGCTCCACATTCAAAACGATATCGTAAAAACTCGCTTCACCGACAATATACTCATAGGGCTCATACGCAGCACGCCGCTGCACCAACGCCATATAGCCCTCAACATCCTCTACCTCATCCTCGGCATGCGTCATTAGCCAGACACGTGCTTTGTCAAGATGATGCGCCAACAGCAGTTCCGCTTCAAACTGCGGTCGTTCACAACTGTTTTGAAGCATCACGGATGCTTCACGCAATACATTGTTGATCTTCACTTGTTTGAATCTTCCTTATTGACAAAAG
>CAYPWA010000185.1:0-3290 GCA_964414325.1 uncultured Sulfurovum sp.
CTTTGGGAGATGATGCTCAACAACACGTGGTTCCCCAAAGAGGTCGATATGACCCGCGACGCCAACGACTACAAGAACCTTACCGATGCGGAGAAGACCGCTTATGACAAGGTGCTGGCACAGCTGATCTTCATGGACAGCCTGCAGACCAACAACATCATGGACAACCTCAACCCGTATATTACGGCTCCGGAGGTAAACCTGATCCTCGTACGTCAGGCATTCGAAGAAGCATTGCACTCGCAGAGCTATGCGGTGATGGTAGACAGCATCTCGACCAATACCGAAGAGATCTATGAGCTCTGGAGACGAGATATGAAGCTTAAGCATAAGAACGATGCGATCGCCAAGGTCTATGAGGATCTCTCCGCCAATCCGACTGATCAAAACATCGTCAAAGCGATGTTCGCCAACCAGATCCTGGAGGGGATCTACTTCTATAGCGGTTTCACCTATCTCTATACACTGGCACGTTCGGATAAGATGCTGGGTTCTGCACAGATGATCCGATTTATTCAGCGTGATGAGGTGACCCACCTGCTGATCTTCCAAAATATGATCAATGTTACCAAAAAAGAGCGCCCGGAACTCTTCACGCCTGAGTTGATCGATGAGGTCTATGAGATGTTCCGTTCAGCGGTCAAACTTGAGAGTGAGTGGGGTGCCTACATCACACAGGGGCAGATCCTTGGGTTGACCGATGAGATCATCGCACAGTACATCCAGTATCTTGCCGATCAGCGTTTGCATGCGGTCGGACTGGAGAAGCTCTACAATGTCGAGCACCCGATCAAATGGGTGGATAACTTCTCCAAGTTCAACGACCAGAAGACCAACTTCTTCGAGGGGAATGTGACCAACTACTCCAAAGGAAGCCTCGATCTGGACGACTTTTAAGAAGGAGTGATGGTGCACCGTCGTAAACCCATGCGTGTCGCAGCGCTTCAACTCCCCTCCCAAAAGCGCTATCAGACCAATCTCGAAAAGCTTCTTCGCTATATCGATGCATATCGTGACCGAGAGATCATCGTTGTTCCCGAGGTCTTTCTGACCGCATATGACTATGAGCATCTTGCCACGGCGGCGAAGTTCTCTGCGATGGCGCTCAAGGTGCTCAAAAAAGAGATTGACAGTCAGATCCTTGTGATGACGCTGTTGGTCGAAGAGGATGGGGAGTACTTCAATCAGGCGGTGGTCATACATAGACACAGGATTGTACACCGTCAGGAGAAGGTCAAGCTCTTCAAACTGGGAGATGAGGATATCTATCTGACGCCGGGAAGAAAAAAGCGGATCAAGCCGTTTGAGATAGACGGGGTGAAGTATGCGATCCTGATATGCTTCGAGCTGCGCTTCAAAGAGCTCTGGAAGCAGATAGAAGGGGCAGATGTGGTCTTGGTGCCTGCCCGTTGGGGAAAGCCCCGCAAACACCATCTCGAGATCCTCTCCCGGGCATTGGCGGTGATGAATCAGTGTTATGTCATCGTTGCTAACAGCAGCGATACCGATATGGCATTCTCCTCGGCTGTCATCTCGCCCGACGGAGAACTCATAGCGGATGATGAGAGTGAGGTGATCGAAGGGGTCGTGGACTTCAGGGAGATCAAGAAGATGCGCCGCTATATCGTCATGGACTAATCCCCTGAAAATCGATGATTAATCACATTTTGGGTAGAATAGCGCCAAGAATTTCGGGGATACGGGAAGAGAGATGATCAAAGCGCGCAACAGGCAGAATCTTGTCAAAGAGATAGAGCAGCATTTCAGACTTGATCCGCATGTCAGGGAGGCGTTTCTTGCGGTTGACAGGGAGGCGTTCGTCCCCAATGAGTTCAAGCACCTCTCCTACAAGCTCGATGCCCTTCCTTTGGCTGCGAGTCAGTGGATATCTTCCCCGCTTACTGTTGCCAAGATGACCCAGCACCTGGAGCTTAAAGGGGTGGATTCCGTGCTTGAGATCGGCTGCGGAAGCGGTTATCAGGCGGCGATCTTGAGTAGGATATGCCGCAGGGTCTTTACCATAGAGCGTATCGACGAGCTGCTCAAAGAGGCAAAACGCCGCTTCAGCGCGCTTGAGATGCACAATATCTTTACCCGTTTTGATGACGGGCAGCGGGGGTGGAAGCAGTATGCACCCTTTGAGCGCATCCTCTTCTCCGCAACAGCCAAAGAGATCCCCGATGTACTCTTCGAGCAGCTTGCCGAGGGGGGTATCCTTATTGCTCCTATCGAGCAGAGCAAAGAGTATCACATCTTGACACGGTTTTACAAAAAGAACGGTCGTATCACCTCAGAGACGATCGAGCAGTGTCTCTTTGTCCCCGTACTTGACGGTACACAGAAGTAGTTTTTCTCCTTTTTTCTTTTGACAAGCTTTCATAAACTTTGTGCTATGATTTACAAAACTGTAAATAGAAGGGTAGGGAATGGAAAAATTGATGAAGCCCGCAGAGTATGCCAAAGAGCTGGGTATCTCCAGACAGGCGGTCTATGCGAAGATCAAGCGGGGGATCTTGACAGCCAAGGATGTGGAGGGGAAGCTTTACATCGTGATAGAAGATGACAACACGGCGGAGTATGACAAACAGGTGTCAACCCAAACACCCCCACAGACAAAGTCCTCTTCGGCTCCAAGAAAAACGATGCCTACCAAACCCCAAAAAGACTACGAAGCGTTGCTTGCAGCCAAGGATGAGACAATCTCCGTACTCAAGGAGACTGTCAAGGATCTCAAAAAGTCCAACAAGCAGATCAGCAGTACGCTGCGCAGCGAGATAGACCTTCTTAAAGAGGCGTTCCATGAGATGCGTACACTCTATGTGACACAGATAGAGCACCAGAAACCCACCGATGCGATCGATGTTTTGACCGAAGAGGTGGAGAGTGCGCAGGAGACCGAATGGATCGGGGTGAAGAAATTCTTCAAGGCATTGGGTGTCAAGAAGGAAAAAGCGCAGGAGAAGATGCTCAAGCGTCTCAAAAAGGCGTGGAAGTCGGGTGATGCGCGTGTGACGAAAGTGGATGGCAAGCTCAAGCTCGATGCACGCAGTGATTTTACGGATTTTGTGAAATAGCATGGATATTTTGAAACAATTCTCTAAAGAGTACAGTCTTTTTGCCGCGATCTTGACCTTTGCAGGGATCGGATACTTTGAGCATACGCTGGTAGAGAGTATAGCAGGTAATCTGTTCGGTCTGGGTATCCTCTTTTCGGTTATCATGTATGCGGCGATGGCGGTAGCACATCATGCGGAGATGTTGGCGGAGAAGTTTGGTGAGCCCTACGGAAC
>CAYPWA010000186.1:0-3234 GCA_964414325.1 uncultured Sulfurovum sp.
TCCGGTTCGATCCTGTGGCACGCATTGGCAAAAGCTATGCTTTTTTGGGAGAGGAGATCGATCCTCCGGTGATACCTTAGGCTGCCCTTAAGCTAGCTTGGATAAAATCAGGTACAAATAGACGATCGGAATACCTATGCTGATACGAAAACTCTTTAAGTTCGAGAATGCCCATATCGTACGTCACTGTTCGACCAGGCGGTGCAGTGAGAATATCCACGGACACTCCTACAAGGTGGAGGTGGTACTCTCTTCGAACTATCTGGACAATGGTCAGATGGTGTATGATTTCGGTTTGACCAAGCTCTATATCAAGGAGCTTATTGACTCGTTCGATCACGGTATCACGCTGTGGAGCGGAGATGATACGGCATATCTGGAGGCGATGAAAGCACACTCCAGCCGATGGATAGAGCTGCCGGTCTCCCCTTCGGCAGAGCAGTTCGCCCGGGTGATCTACCTGATGGTAGAGCGTGTCCTCTCCTGTACGCAGATGCAAAACGGTGAACGGGAGGTAGAACTGCACAGTATCGTCGTCCATGAGACCGATACGGGGTATGCGGAGGCATTCAAGGAGGATGCCCACAGTGAACTAATGGGCAAGATAGACCTGAACAAGATCCGCTTCTCCCCACAGGTGAGAAGTGAGTGGAGCGACAGTGAGTTGTGGGCGAAGCTTCTATCAGGCGAGCCGATCAAGATGCCTTCAAAAGTATAAAGAGGTACAAGGATGCGTAAAGAGATAACAGCAGGTTTGTGTGCGATAAGTATGCTGTTGTTGGACGGATGCAACGAAGAGACACAAAAAGCCGTAGCCGAAGCGACTGCCAAAAGTGTGGCACTGGGGCAAGAGAGCGGTACCGAAGTGACCGATGCGACCAAGCAGACGGCCACCAAACTCGCCCAAGAGACAGCCCAGACAGCGACCAAAGCAGTAGAGACGGTCAAAGAGAGTGCAACACAGGCGATCGACGAGGCAAAAGAGGAGCTCTCCAAAGTAGTGGTGGCACAAGCCCCCGGAGACAGAGGCAAAGTGCTCTTTGCTTCGTGTGTTCAGTGTCACGGAGAGCATGGAGAGAAACATGCGCTTGGAAGATCCGCGCTTCTGGCAGGTCAGAGCGCTTCTGATATCGCAAACAAGCTCAAAGCGTATCAAGAGGGCAAACGCAACGTAGCCGGAGGGGGTGCATTGATGCAAGCGCAGCTTTCGGCATTGAGCAGAGCGGATCTTCTGGCACTCGCAGAGTATATTTCAACATTAAAGGTAACACAATGATAGCACAGGTAATCACGTCACACAGTATTTTGGTCAAGATCTTCTTGGCATTTTTGATCGCAGGATTCTTTATCCCGTTTATGACACGCAAGAACCCCGCGGGTTTCAAAAAAGCGAGTTTTATCTATACGATGATCTTTCAGGCGATCGCGACGATGATCGCCTTTACAGGGCTGGTAGCACTGGTCATGGGTGACTTTGGTATGAGTCTGAGTGTGATCATTATGATCATCATTTGGGCATTGCTGATGTTCATCGAGATCAAGAAATATAAGCTCATCAAAGTTGCCAACATCGATAACGACGAAGTTCACAAGCTTCTTCGCAGTGCCTTTTTGAAGATCTCTTCGGTACAGGTGATGCTGGTTGTGATGATGGTCGTACTCAAAGTGATGGAAGTCAAGGGTGTTATATCTCTATCATAAGGAAGCAGGTGCTTCCACACTGACCCTTACTGGCGACGAACACCGCTACCTCTTCAAGGTGCGTCGTCACAAAGCCTCGGACAAACTACATCTGCGCAACCTTGAAGACGGATATCTCTATACCTATGAGGTGCTCTCTATCGATAAACGCAGTGTACTGCTCTCACTCGTAAGCAGTGAGGTGCTGGAGGTCAATGCACCGCGTTCTTTGCATATAGGCTGGTGTGTGATCGACCCCAAAAGCATCGAAAAAGCACTTCCCTCTCTCAATGAGATGGGTGTGGAGAAAATCACGTTTATCTACTGTAAGCGTTCCCAAAAAAGTTTCAAACTTGACTTCAAGCGCATGGAGAAGATCCTTCTGGGCTCTTCTCAGCAGTCAGGACGCAGCCGTCCGATGGTACTGGATACCGCAGAGAGTCTGGAGCACTTTTTGGAGCGATATCCCCAAAGCTATATGCTCAACTTCTCTGAGCATACGATGGATAAGGAGATGGATATCGATACGATCGTGATCGGATGTGAGGGTGGATTCTCCGAGGAAGAGGTTGCCATGTTTGTACCGGAGAATGTTGTGGGTTTTGATACACCGCTGGTACTCAGAAGCGAAAGTGCGGTTTGTGCCGTAGCAGCCAAGATGTTACTCTAAGGAGAGAAGATGGCCGATGTACTACTCGAAGCTGTCGGGATCGCCCATGGTTTTGATACCGAACTTTTTAGTGGTGTGGATCTTGCTTTGTCTCCAGGACAGAGTGCCGCGATCGTCGGACGCAGCGGTTCGGGCAAATCGACCTTACTGCATATCTGCTCGACCTTCATCAAGCCAAACAGCGGCAAAGTCACGCTCTTTGGCAAAGACCTCTACACACAGACCGATACCGCCATCGAGGCGATCCGTCGTTATGATATTGGAATCATTTTTCAGTTTCACTATCTCTTCAAGGGGATGAGCGCGATAGAGAATATAGAGGTGGCGACCCTGCTTGCGGGTGAAACGGTCGATCCTCTGCTGCTTGAGAAGCTGGAGATTGCAGATGTGATGTCTCATAAGATCGGCGATCTCTCCGGAGGACAGCAGCAGCGTGTCTCTATCGCCAGAGTTTTAAGTAAGAAACCCCGTATCATCTTTGCCGATGAGCCTACGGGCAATCTGGACAACGAAACAGCCGCACTGGTGATGGATGTCTTGACGGACTATATCCGTCGCTACGATGCGGCACTGCTTTTGGTGACCCACGATGAGACGATGGCATCTCGCTGTGACAGGCTCTATCGACTCGAAGAGAGGTCTTTGAAGGTGATATCATGAAGATCGACCTGCTGCATACCGCCTACACTGCGGGGATGATCGTACTGGCGTTTGTCGCGGGACTGGTTGTCACCAAGACCCTCTCGAAGTATATGAAGTGGGATGAGGAGGAGAAGTGAGTTACTTCGCCTGAGAGATCAGTACCCCTTCGAGAAGCTTGTCGATGTCACCGTCCAAGATCGCATCGACGTTGGTAAATGCCTGATTGCTGCGGGTGTCTTTGA
>CAYPWA010000187.1:0-3214 GCA_964414325.1 uncultured Sulfurovum sp.
CCGGCAAGTCTACGCTCACCTTTCAACCCGAGATCAACACCAAGTCTTCTTTCTAGTCTTTCTACCGGACCTCTATATCTTGCCATGCTTATACCCTTCTCTTCTTAGGTGGTCTACAACCGTTGTGTGGAAGTGGAGTGATGTCCTTGAGGAATGTCACACGGATACCCTCAGTCGCACCAATCGCTTTCACCGCTGTATCTCTACCGGAACCTGGACCCTGTACTTTGATCCCTACTTCTTTGATACCGTGTTCTTTCGCTTTGTTCATTGCATCTGCAACTGCTTCGGTTGCTGCGAACGGTGTGGATTTCTTCGAACCTTTAAATCCAAGAGATCCTGCAGAGCTCCAAGAGATCACGTTACCCATTTCGTCCGTGACGGTAATCACAGTGTTGTTAAAGGTCGCCGCTACGTAAACGACACCTTTGGCAATACTTTTTTTTGCTTTTTTCTTAGCCATGTTTCGCTACTCCTTACGCTGCACCGACAGTTTTACGCTTCCCTTTACGGGTACGCGCGTTTGTCTTTGTTTTTTGTCCACGGACAGGAAGTCCTCTTCTGTGTCTGAGCCCTCTGTAGTTACCCAAATCCATCAGTGCTTTGATATCCAGTGTAACCTTTTTGCGAAGATCCCCTTCCACCATAACGTTCTCTTGGATGTCGTTACGAATCGTTGCTGCTTCGGCATCTGTCAGCTCATGGACTCTTTTGTCGTAGCTGATACCCGTTCTGTCAAGGATCTGTCTGGAAGTTGTCAGACCAATACCGTAGATGTATGTCAGCGCATACTCCATTCTCTTCTTCTGTGGCAAATCAACACCTGCAATACGTGCCATGTTTATCCTTGTCTCTGTTTGTGTTTTGGATTTTTACAAATCACGCGTACGATACCCTTGCGCTTGATGATCTTGCAGTCATCGCACATTTTCTTTACCGATGGTCTAACCTTCATGTGGTTATCTCCTATGTATGATTGGAACGCGTCAAATGACTCGCTTTTGTGCACCTCTGTGTTGCGTGGATGTCCGAGTATAAGGGCATCCAACCCTTGAGTGATCGGTGCGAATCAATCAAAGATTCTTCGCGCAGCTTCCCATACCTATAGTAATGGGGACAGGGATTATACCGAAAAGTTTCTTGGTGTTTTCTTATGAGAAAATGAATGTAGTATGATTTGTAGGGTGCAGTCTCCTGACGGCACCTTATACGTGTATAATTTTGGGTGCTGTGGGGACACAGCATCCTACACGCTATTTGTATCTAAAAGTGATACGTCCTTTGTCAAGGCTGTAGGGTGTCAGCTCCACTTTAACCTTGTCACCGGGGAGGATCTTGATGTAGTGCATACGCATCTTCCCTGCGATATGACAGAGAATGATATGTCCATTGTCAAGCTCAACCCTGAATGTTGCGTTAGGCAACGCTTCAACCACTTTACCGTCGATTTCAATTACGTCATCTTTTGCCATGTGAATTCCTTCTCTTTTGCATTATAGGGAAGCTGTCGCTTCTGTTAATATGACCGCCTTGCCGTCAACCACTGCCACCTGATGCTCGTAGTGCGCCGTGCGTAATCCGTCATCGCTCACTACTGACCACTTATCCTCAAGCAGTAACGGTTCGCCGCTTTTCTGGCAGACCATCGGCTCGAGGCAGAAGACCATCCCGTTCTTGATCTTGGGTCCCTGATTGGGTTTGCCCTCAAGGTAGTTTGGGATATTGGGCTCATCATGCGGCTTGGTACCGATACCGTGACCACAATAGTCACGCAGTGGAACGAATCCTTCACCGGTGATATAATCTTCAAGAATCTTGGTCAACTCTTTGAAACGCATACCAGGCTTGATCTGCTCGATTGCATGGTAGAGCGCTCCTTTGGAACATTCAATGAGCGCCTGATCCTCCGCAGAAATTTCCCCTACTGCCATAGTGATCGCCGCATCGCCGTAGTAGCCTTCAAGCTTTGTTCCGATATCAAGTCCGAGGATATCCCCCTCCTTAATCACCGTACCATCCGGTACACCGTGGATACAGACCTCATTGAGAGAGGTGCAGACCGAACCGGTAAAGCCGTAAAGCCCTTTGAATGACGGTTCGGCACCCTGTTGGCGTATATACTTCTCTCCGAGTGTGTCGATCTCTTTGAGTGTCATACCGGGCTTGATGATGTTTTGAAGATATTGGAGTGTATTGCCGACGATCTCACCTGCTCGCTTGAGCTTGGCGATCTCGTCGGGTTTTCTGATAGCAATAGCCATTAGAGACCTACATTACCCAGTGTATCGTACTGGTTCATCGTTCGCTGCGCTTCGATCTTACGCATGGTATCGAGTGCTACCTGTACGATAATGAGTACGGAAACCCCACCGAAGTAGAAGCTTGCGCCCAGTCCAGAGATCAGAGCGAATGGAACGGTAGCAATGATTCCCAGATATATCGCACCACTTGCCGTCAGTCGACTTGCGACCTCGTTGAGGAACTCTTTGGTATGCTCACCGGGTCTGACACCAGGGATGAAACCACCCTGTCGCTTGAGGTTGTCCGCGATATCCTTCGCATTGAAAGCGATCGACGCATAGAAGAATGCGAAAAAGACGACCAAAATAAAGGTCGCGATATTGAAAACCAATCCTCCAGGAGAGAGTGTATCAGCGATCGCTGTCAAGATCGGGTTGCTGCTTGCCTGCAGTACCGTCAGAGGGAACATCAGTACCGCCGATGCGAAGATCGGAGGAATGACCCCTGAGAGGTTCACTTTGATCGGGATATAGTTCATGACCCTTTTGTTCTGGTTTTGCATGATCGTCTTACGCGAATAGGAGATCGGTACACGACGCTCTCCCAGCTCCACATAGATGATCGCAAGGATAGTAATGAGCATGATCGCAAGAATACCAAGTACGACCAGGAAGTTCATCTCGCCTGCATTCACCGCTCTGATCGTGTTTCCGATCGCAGCGGGAAGTCCAGAGACGATACCGGCGAAGATGATCAGAGAGATACCGTTACCGATACCTTTCTGTGTGATCTGTTCACCGATCCACATCAACAGCATCGTACCCGTCAGCATCGAAAATGTCGTCAGCACCGTAAAGAGCATCGGATCGATCATGACAGCACTCTGCCCTGCACGTCCGGTCATGCTCTGTAGTCCCATAGAGACACCGATCGCCTGAACAACGGTAATAAAGATGGTGAAATAACGAATGAT
>CAYPWA010000188.1:0-3181 GCA_964414325.1 uncultured Sulfurovum sp.
ATAGTTTTGGTATGCATTGCTTTGCAATGCTTTTGTTTGTTATTCGTAATTCGTAATTCGTCATTCCTAATTCCTCATTAATATTTCTGCTACATTCTCACTGCTGCCGTGCCCGAGGTATTCTCTGAGCGCTTTGGCTTTGGCAGCGAATTTTTCTCGGTCGGTATTGTAGTATTCTGCGACGAGATTGTCAACGGTGACGTTCTCTTGCAGGAGTTCGTTGTGCAGAGGGGTGTCGCCTTTGTGTCTGAGGATGATGTTTGCCAGTCCAACCTCTTGGATCCCGAGGATCTTTGTGCCGATGAAGTAGTCGAGCTTTTTGGCGATGTAGGCGAGGGTAAAGGGGGTACCCATCAGTGCCGCCTCCAGTGTTGCCGTGCCCGAACAGATATAGGCAAATTCAGCGCGTTCGAGGGCTTCTTGGGTATTGCGTACGATCTCGAAGTTACGGTTGCCGATGTAGAGTCTGGCGATCTGGTTTCGGGTAAAGTGCGGAGGGATGACCAGCAGGGGACGGATATCGGGAAAGCGTTTGCGTACCTCCAGAAAGATCGGCATCAGGCGTTCTATCTCACTTTTTCTGCTGCCCGGAAGAAATGCGATACAGCCTTTGTTCTGTTCGGGACGGCAGCTGAGGGTGATTTCATCAAGCAGGGGATGCCCGACATACTGCGCTTTCCCGCTTGGATAGTAGTCTGTCTCAAAAGGAAGGATGCCCAGCAGATTGTCACAGTAGCGCTCAAGCTTCTCCACCCGCTTGGGACGGCTCGCCCAGACCTGAGGCAGAATGTAGTAGGTGATCTCTTTGTCAGGGTACGCCTCTTTAAGCTTTTTTGCAAGGGGGAGGTTGAAGCCCGAACTGTCCATTAGGAGCACTTTGTCTGCCTCTTTTGCCAGTGTGACCATTTCATCAGCGACTTTGAAGAACCAGCGCAGTTTTTTGATGGCATCGACCACCCCCATGATCGCCATCTCACTGATATCGTAGAGCGGTTCTCCCTCTTCGATGCGCTTATCGAATATCCCCGTCAGAACAACACCATCCATATGTTTGAGCAGCTCGCGCAGATGAAGGTTAGAGGAGGGTTCCAGCGCGCTGACAAGCAATTTCACATCATCTCCTTGACTCTCTTTTCTCGAAGTATACTATAAAGTTTGACATTTTTCACCCTTAGTGATATAATGAAATAAAGTTTAGTCAGAGACTATAAAGGTGGAAGCCATGACGCATCATGAGAGATTTCAATATTATACCCCCAAAGAGAACGGAAAGATCGTCTGTAATCTTTGTCATCACGCCTGTACGATTAAAGAGGGGCAGGTCGGTATCTGCGGGGTGAATAAAAATGAGAATGGGGAACTGAAGACGCTTGTCTATGGGCATCCTGTGGCACTCAATGTAGATCCTGTGGAGAAGAAACCGCTCTACCATTTCCTGCCCGGATCGAAGGTGCTCTCCTTTGGAACGGTGGGGTGCAACTTTAAGTGTCCCTTCTGCCAGAACTGGGATATCTCCCAGAGCAAGCAGATCAACGAGCAGGTGGAGGTAAGCCCCGCACAGATGGTACAGCTTGCGATTGACCATGGCGCGGCTTCGATCGCCTATACCTACAATGAGCCGACCATCTTCTACCCTTATGCTAAGGATATCGGGCTGATCGCCAAAGAGAAAGGGATCAAAAATATCTTCGTCTCCAACGGGTTTGAGTCCAAAGCGATGGTAGACGACATGGCAGAATGGGTGGATGCTGCCAATATCGACCTTAAAAGTTGGGATGAGAAGTACTACAAGAAGGTACTCAAAGGCGGTCTTGAAGAGGTCAAGGATACACTCAGGCGTATGGTACACAACGGCATCTGGGTAGAGGTGACCACACTGCTGATAGAGGGTGAGAACGACAGTGATACCGACTTTGAAGCGATGGCATCCTTTATCGCTGATGATCTGGGCGTACAAGTGCCGTGGCATCTGAGTGCGTTCCATCCGGACTACAAGATGCAAGACCACGAAGCGACCAAACTTGCAACGCTCAGGCGAGCTGAACGCATAGGGAAGCAGGCGGGTTTGAAGTATATCTATCTGGGTAATGTAGCCGTAGAGACCTCTACCTACTGTCCGCAATGCGGTGCCAAGGTGATCGAGAGGTACGGCTATGGTCACATTGTCAATCATCTGGAGGATGGCAGATGCCCGCAGTGTCATAGTGTGATAGAGGGAGTGTGGAAGTAATGAAGAATGAAGAGTGTTGGTATGCATTGCTGTGCAATGCTTTTGTTGATGGATGAAATAGGTAGAAAGGAGTGAAAGATGACCATACGAAAAGATGCGGTAGCAGGGCAGTTCTATCCGGCAAGTGCCGGTGAGGTCGAGGAGATGATCGTACATTATAATAGTCTGCTTGATACCCATGCGGATATGGAAGCCCTCTCAGCCTTGAAGACAAGAGCGGTGATCGTACCGCATGCAGGTTATATCTATAGCGGTTTTACTGCCAATGTGGCATTGCGTATCCTTGGTGCACAGAAGCTTGAGCGGGTGGTGGTCATCGGTCCGAGCCACCGTGTTTATCTTGAAGGCGTATCGGTAGCCGATTACGACCGCTATGAGACACCCTTTGGTGCACTGGAGGTGGATCGTGCGTTGGTTGAAAAGCTTGAGCGTAACTTCGGGCTGCACTTCTACCCTGAAGCACACGCCGAGCACAGTACAGAGGTACAGATGCCCTTCATCAAATATTATATGCCGAAGGTGAAGGTCGTGGAGCTAGTCTACGGCAAAGCCGATCCTGCCGCACTCTCAAAGACCATCGATGCACTGCTTGATGATCCGACGACCGGTGTGGTCATCAGTACGGATCTCAGCCACTACTACGATATCGACAAAGCCAAGCGTCTGGACTCAGTCTGTCTGGATGCCATCGCACGTCTTGATCCTGCCGAGCTGCATCAGGGATGTGAAGCGTGCGGCAAGATCGGCGTGGAAGCGATGCTGCTCAGTGCCAAGGCACATGGGCTCAAGCCGCATATTCTGGACTATCGTACCAGTGCGGATGCCAGTGGGGATAAAAGTCAAGTCGTGGGATATACAAGTGTAGTGTTTGAATTACCACACGAGCATATAGTCTGAATTTTGAGAGAACGAGAAGGAGTGAGATGTGAGTAGAGAAATATGCAGGACTCC
>CAYPWA010000189.1:0-3132 GCA_964414325.1 uncultured Sulfurovum sp.
TGCCTTCATTGGCTTTGGGACGGGCGATGTCGATCTCTTTGTGCGCCGTATTGACATCGCCGCAGAAGATGATCGATTTACCCTGATCTCTGAGGGTATTGATATGCTCGAGGAAACGGTCGTAGAATGCCAGCTTGTACGCCAATCGTTCCTCACTACTCTGTCCGTTGGGGAAATAGATGTTGAGCAATACATAATTGTCGAAGTGATACTCGTTGATCCGTCCTTCATCCAAAATATCGACATGCTCACACGCCGATGCCTCCCCGCGTATATCGGTAAAGAGCGCCACACCTGACTGCCCCTTCTTCGAAGAGGAGTTGATACTGTGAAATTTGAACTTTCGCTCAAAGAGCGTCTCGGGGATTTGATCGGCTTCCGCTTTGATCTCCTGCAAGCAGAGGAAGTCCACCTCCGTCTCATCGATCCACTTGAGTGCCTTTTTTTTGTCCACCGCACGGATACCGTTGACATTCCACGAGATAAATGTAAGTTTGCTCATAGATAAATCCTGCTATTTTTATTGTGTGAAATCATAACCAAAAAGGCTTAGTCAATGGCACAAGTAGACAAAGAACGCTGGGATGCGAAGCACAGTAGGGACGAGATGCCCTATGAACCGATCGAACTGGTCACCCGATATGCATCACTTGCACCAGGAAAACATGCACTCGATATCGCCTGCGGCAACGGCAGACACAGCGTATGGTTAAGAGATCAGGGTTTCGAGGTGGATGCGCTCGATATCTCCTCCGTAGCGATCGAAAGACTGCAAGGTATTGAAGGTATCCATGCCAAAGAGGTAGACTTCGACACATACATACTACCCAAAGAGCACTACGATCTCATCGTCAAGGTCTACTTCCTTCAACGCAGGCTCTTTCCCCAGATAATCGACGCGCTCAAACCCGGAGGGGTGATCATCCTTGAGACATTCCTTCATCATCCTGACAACGAACGAGAACCCTCCAATCCGGCATTTCGCCTCAACGAAGGGGAACTTGAAGCAGCTTTCGATGACCGTTGCGAGATACTGCATATCAGTGAATACTGGGACAGAGACTATATGGGGTACAAAACCATGAAGGCTGCGATGGTCGCACGCAAAAAAGCAGGCGGTATGAGCGATGAGGATTTCTGGGAGAGTTAGTCTTCCAATCGATCTATCGGCGTAGGTCTGGGAGACTTACGTCGCTCCTCTCCGTCATACTTTTTATCCGCTTCATAAAGATCCTTGAAGTCATCCTTCAAACGCACTTCAGCCATCTCTTCGAACTCTGCGAATTCCTCTTTGGAAACGATGAAAGATATCTCCGTGACATGGATCATCTGGAGTTTTTCATCATACTCCTCTTTTTGAAAAACCACATGTGCTGCAACGATACTCTCCTCCGAGAAGGTATCATCATTACGTTGTCTGATATAACGCAGAAATTTTGGACTCAGTCCAAGTGCTTTGATCTGCGCTATTTTCTCCTGCTTCGCCTTCTGTATTTCGTGAGGATCAGCATCTGCTGCCCGCAATCCAAAGTAGTCACCGGTCAGTATCCTCTTGAAGGTACGCGCAGGTCGATCTCCCTCATCTCTTCCCTCTTCTGCTCTTCCAAAGAACCTTTTCAATAGCTTGATCATATACTCACACTTCCATTTTTCTTAATATTACCATATTTTTACCATTATCAGCAAGTATCCGACAACCATACATCTCTCCAAGCCGTTCAAATGTCCTCGGTCTGAAGAATACGATATGTGTCGGGTCCTTATGGTAGTACCACGCTTTAAAGCTTTCTTCCTCATTGGGATGAAACTGTGTCTGTAGTGCTAGATAGCCACCGGGTCTCAACATATTGCAGAGTGATGAGAAGGTTGATCTTGGGTCATGAAGATGCTCAAAGACCTCTGTTGATACGATCATATCATATTTTTTACTATCACTCAGTTTTATAGGATGATAAATAGGATCATACACATCACATTCGATGTTAATATCTTTTAATATATTCGCAAGAAGTGTACTCTTTCCGCATCCAAAATCAAGTGCCTGTTCTACCTCTTCAATATGTAGCAGTACAAAGTCCAGAAAGCGTTGAAAATAGGCTCTGTATCCGGCATCATTCTCATCATTGGTATGCAGATCATACCGCTGTTTCTGTGCTTCGATACTTTGGTAGTTGGCAGGGTCTTTGAAGATATATTCGCACTCCAGACAGTGATAGTAGACAATCCCCGTTCGCTCATCCGAAAACGATTCGGTCTCTTTTTGGCAAATATGACATTCCATGTCTATATGGTACAGTAGAGTTTGTTAAACCATAACCTCTCCTGCGCTATAATATCTCACATTCAATACGAGGCAGCCTCCTATGAAACGAAGAGATTTCCTATCTGCAACCGCCATCGGTACGACAGCACTGGCACTTAGTGCCTGTCACCGTCCCAAGGAGCAGAACGATACCGACACCCCCTGTAGCCGCGGCAAAAAAGTCACTTTGAAACTGGCGACCTCCTGGCCGGCACACTTTCCAATTATGGGAACGGGTGTGGATGCCTTCGCCAAACGATGTGCCGAGCTCAGCGGAGGAACACTGGAGATCAAAGTCTTCCCCAAGAACATTCTCGTCCCTGCCATGCAGGTATTCGATGCCTGTTCGGCGGCACAGATCGATGCGTTTCACTCCGGTGTCTACTACTGGAAAGGCAAAAACCTTGCCTTCTCCATCTTCGGGGGGATGCCTCTGGGACTGACCAGTGAAGAGATGATCACCTGGTTCAAGTTTGGCGGTGGGTATGACCTGTGGCGTGAACTCTACGGTAAGTTCAATCTCTACCCGCTCATCGGTGGTACGACCGGACCGCAGATGGGCGGTTGGTTCAAAAAGCCCATCAACTCCCTTGCAGACCTCAAAGGTCTCAAGATGCGCATCCCCGGTCTTGGCGGAGAGGTGATGAAAAAACTCGGGGTCAATCCGGTACTGCTGCCTGCGGGAGAAATCTTTACCGCGCTCGATCGCGGTACGATCGATGCGACCGAATGGGTAGGTCCCGCGCTAGATCGGATGATGGGCGTTGACAAAGCAGCCAAATACTACTTCACCGGCTGGCACTAACCCGGATCGATCCTTGAACTCACCT